>NZ_VIKX01000164.1 GCF_009711935.1 Dolichospermum sp. UHCC 0259
CTACTTCTACCTACCCTATAAACTCTCGAAAGTGGGGGGAGAGTGAAAAACTACGCAATTTATTGCACCCTACTTATCAAGCTTTGGCGGAATTAGGTAAGGCTGTTAAGACTATATTTTTGTGTCAATATCTGCATTCTGTTGATTTGCGACAGGAGATAAATGCTGGATTAAATGTGGTGGAAAATTGGAATAGTGCGAATAGTTTTATTTTTTATGGCAAAGGTGGGGAGATTGCGACAAATCGCTTGGAAGACCAAGAATTGGCGGTGTTGTCCCTACATTTGCTGCAAATTTCTTTGGTATATGTTAATACTTTGATGATTGAACAGGTGTTATCACAACCTCAGTGGATGAAGTTGATGAAGCCGGAGGATTTACGCGCTCTTTCTCCTTTGATTTGGGCTCATGTTAATCCTTATGGTACTTTTCGCTTGGATATGAATGAACGGTTGCCGATTGAGACTATGGTTTGATGTCTAAAAAGTTACAAAGAAGTGTTCTTCTTATGAGAGTCTTTCACAGTAAGGCTTTCAGCCTATCTTGCCCCTGGTGACAGCTTCGCTATATCTACCCCGATTTTTTTATGGTCATAGTGATGGATTAAAATATTGTCAATAAGTGGTCGTTAATGCGAATATTTTGGTCATTATTGAGATTTAATTGCCCTTATTGATAAGATGCGTTTCCCCTGGATGGACATATATAGTCTGATTCAAGGTACAATGATATAAATCTATCTAAGTGATTAGACAAGCCACCTAGTGTGTTAATTTTGACAGGAAAACCAGGGATTTCCTTCATGCAGAAAGTATGATAGAAAAAAGGATACCTGAAAGCTCA
>NZ_VIKX01000165.1 GCF_009711935.1 Dolichospermum sp. UHCC 0259
TTGCTTGGATAAAAAAAGATATACTCCCCCTACTTCCCCTACTCCCCCTACTCCCTGTTCCCTAATTCCTGTACTGCTTGGCGAAAACCTAAGACTAGTAAGATGTTAGCAAGGGTTAAAAAGACTTCTGCACCGCCATGTAACCAGTCTATATTGGCTAATTGTTCTCCGTACTGCACTTTGGCGTAAATGGCGGCGGGGATAGTGATAGCCACAAATACCAATGTGCCGTAGAATCCATATAGGGCTAAACGTGGCATTTGGGGAACGCGGCTGATAAACCACAAGAAACCCAAATAGGGAAAGAGAGAGAGGGCAAAGAGGGTTTCTTTTGATATCATTGTTCTGATTTGATAGATTGTGTCTCAATGGTGGTTGCAGGCTTTGTAGAACGCCAAATTAGATAAGCTGCTGCCCAGAGAGTAAAGTTACCAACTAATGTCATGGTAGCCTGGAGGGTGACTAACCATTCTAATGATTCGGAATTGTCGAAATAATGCCAAGTGCAAGCACACATTGCGCTAATTAAAGCTGGTAACATGGCAAAAGACAATCCCCACCAACTACGATTTTCTGTAAGTTCACCATAAGTCCAAATTAGCCAAATTGCGGCTATCCACTCAATGACGCTAGAAATATGAATTATCCAGGTGGGAATTGAAAGGGCGTGCATAATTAATCTAAAATCTAAAATTTAAAATGGGGAAAATGCGGGTTTTATTGTCTGGGTATTATGGTAAAGGTAATGGTGGTGATGAAGCTTTGTTAGCCACACTTCTGCAAATGTTACCACCTGATGTTACTCCTGTGGTGCTTTCTGGAAATCCTGAAGACACTCATCAGCATTATGGTGTGGAATGTTACAACCGGATGGCGTTTTTACAGGTTATCAAGGCTTTGCGTTCTTGTGATGCCTTTATTTGGGGTGGTGGCAGTTTAATTCAAGATGCTACCAGCGTTATTAGCCCTTTTTATTATGGCGGATTGATGGCTTTAGCTCAAGCTATGGGTTTGAAAACCATTGCTTGGGGACAGGGAATTGGTCCATTGTTGCGTTCCCAAACTCGTTGGTTAGCTCATAGGAATTTTGCTGGTTGTACTCAAGTGAGTGTGCGCGATCGCTCCAGTTCTCGATTATTATCAGATTGGAGTATACCCCATATCCTTGCCCCTGACCCGGTTTGGGCGTTAGAATCGAAGCCAGTACCGGAATTAGTAGATTTACCAAAACCGAGAATTGCGGTGACTTTAAGAAATCATCCTCAATTAACAGAAAACAGGTTAGCAAATTTAACTCAAGCTTTAGTTAATTTGCAAAAAGAAACCCAAGCTTTTATTTTATTATTACCATTTCAAAAAAGTGAAGACTTAGGAATTGCCGAAAAAATTCATACTCAATTACCAGATGTGAGTAGAGTTCTTTGTTGCGAAGATCCACAAATTTTAAAAGGTGTGTTTCGCGGTGTGGAAATGTCCATAGGAATGCGTCTCCATAGTTTAATCATGGCAGCTAGTGAAGGTTCTCGTTGTTTTGCATTAAGTTATGATCCTAAAGTAAACCGATTAATGGAAGATTTGGAAATACCTGGTTGGGATTTAAAGGATTTACCAGATGATGTAGATTTAATTAGTAAAACTTGGATTGATTATTATTATAATGGTGCGGCTTTGTCACCTCATAAAATCCAATCTTTAGTAAATGAGGCTTTTTTGCATCGAGATTTATTAAAGGAAGCGTTAAACTAAGAAACATCTATGAATATTCAGAATAGACTTATTGCGCCGTGTGCAACACCTTTACTTAATAGTGAGGATATCTGTTTCGATTTACAATCTCTAGTTTATCGTCTACTTTTATTTGATACTTATATTCTTCAGTCCATTCGCTTTCAAGAGATTCCTTATTTAGTTAAAACTCTAGGATTTGACGGTACATTATTACTTCTTTCATCTCGTGTTCTTAGATTACAGCAAGATGTTTCTAGTATAGCTCAGGTCGGTCAGGCAAAAATTATACGTCAATCAAAAAGAGTTCTACCTCTGGGTAGCTATTCTTTCTCAACAGTTTATGCGGCTAATCCAAGACAACTAATTAGTACCCATCTTAAAAATGTCCAGATAACCCCTGGTTTATCACACAAACAGGTAAAAAAATTAAAAACCGCTGTTATTTCTGCTTTAGAAAAACCACAGCAGGATGTTACAGCAATAGCATTGAATCAATTATTACAAGATTTAATAACTAATCCGAGAGTTGTTAAATTAATAACCAGGAGTGCTTTACAAAAGCTTCTAAAAATTGAAAATATCTCTAATGATTTTTCGATTCTGATTCATGAAATTGATCAGGGAGATTTTTGTGCAGAAACAAATATTGGTGATGTCTTCAATTTAAATGAAATAGAAGTTCACAACTTGGTTCAAGAAGCACTTATAGGATTAGGACAATTAAATTTAAGATTTGCAGAAATGAAAACTTATAGTGCATTATCAGGATGTTTAAGTAGTGAAGTTTCCATTTTAGAAGATAAGCTAAATTTTTTAGTTAAAATTATTGATCCCCAGACACAAGAAAATCGGTTTAAACGTGTTATTGATATCACAGGTCTGCCTCAAATATCTATAGATTATGATGAGCAAAAACTAGATATTGAGAAACTACTAGAAATTCGTCAAAGTAGTGAATGTCAAGAATTTAGAGAATGGTTACGTAAAATTGATTCTTATAGTGATGCAGAAATTGCTCATCAAATTGATAATATTAAATCAAAAATCTCTAATTTTACTCACAGTAAAGCAGGACAAACAATGCGATTTCTTATATCTACAGGTGTTGGCTTATTACCTGGTGTAGGAGCAATTGCAGGTGCTGGATTAGGAGCTTTAGATATGTTTCTTTTAGAAAAAATTATTCCTAGCTCTAGTTTTGTTGCATTTGTTAATAGGCTTTATCCATCCATATTTAAGCGGAATTAAAAAAGGTTTTTATTTTACTTGGTAGGGAAAATATTTAGTTATCTCTTTGAATTGAACTAAGGTTGATATCATCTCCAAGGAGTTTCATTATGACAGCTATCACCGTTAACTTAAACCCCATTATCCAACTTACCGACAACCAATTTTATCAACTCTGTCGAGAAAATCCTGAAGTTAAATTTGAACGTAATGCAAAAGGAGAAATATTAATTATGTCACCAACAGGAGGAGAAACAGGAAAACGTAATGTGGAAGTTGCAGCAGATTTTGTGTTTTGGAATCGTCAAAATAAATTAGGAGTTTGTTTCGATTCTTCCACCTGTTTTAAACTTCCCAATGGTGCAAATCGTTCTCCTGATGTTGCTTGGATAAAAAAAGATAGATGGGATACACTTACAACAGAAGAACAAGAAAAGTTTTCACCCATTGCTCCAGATTTTGTTTTAGAATTAATGTCACCTAGCGATAGTTTGCAGGAAACACGAACAAAAATGCAAGAGTATATAAATAATGGAGTTAAGTTAGGTTGGTTAATTAATCGGAAAATGCGTCAAGTGGAAATTTATCGTCTTGGTAAATCAGTGGAAATATTAGACTTTCCTCAAGAATTATCAGGTGAAGATATTTTACCAGGATTTATTTTAAATATGGAAATTGTTTGGGGATAAATATTATTTCTTCAGTTGATTGCTGAAATTCAACAACTACAATATTTGGGTATAAATGTGGAAATCATACTCCGATTTACTTCTTCATTATGTATAATTCCTATAATTTTGTAAATCGGTTTCTGAAATTTGATCGGCTGGAACAAACTTGTAATGTTTTTCCTGTACAATTCTTACTTCACCTTCATATATTGTTAGTTCAAACATAGCAATAAGAGCGTTTTTCATAAACTGTGCTGATATAGAACGACAAATCAAATTGGGAAATTTTTCAAAACAGTAACTAATATCTTGTTTTGTTTGGACTATAGAAATTTGATCATTACCTGCTTTCGCTTGAACAGGTACTATAAATTGCATACCATTACTATTAACACCTACATAAACTTCATCTATTTCTATTTGTCCGATACCCTTAACATTAGTTCTCAGGTGATTTTGTAAAGAGTATGCTGTCACACTAAGAAATATATCTATTAGACGATTGTAACGGATTTTAGTTAAAAGAGCTTGTTCATCACCTGACATATATTGATTAATAATTTCAGGTGTAGCATCAGGTATTTTAATTGGTATTAAGTTTAGGTTGGGTATAATGCGATTAATTTTCACAAGTCTAAAACAATAATTCCCAGTACCATTTAATTCAATAATCCACTCTAAACCTGTAGGAGCAGTATCTGTGATAACTTTAGGTAGTGGTTTTCTAAATCTAAAAGCATAAAGAATATCTCCTAAATTTTTTGCAGATTGAATACCCAACTCTTTAGCAATCTCTGGAAGTTCATTACGGTTAAATTCAAAATACTCTAATTCTGATTGGTAATAGCGTTGAAAAATCCCAATAATAACCGAGTTATATAAACCTTCTTTCATTATGGTAATTCCTTGGTACTAAATAATTGGCGATATTGATACAATTTGCTGTATTAGCTAAATGCTAAAAATTCATTTTTTTCTGGTTCTCGGTTCTATAACATGGGGGTTCACTCCAAAGTATTTGGCTGCTGCTGACATATCAAGTGTTAATAAACTAATATCCCCTAAATCTGGAATACCTTGAGGTATGGTTTTCGTCACTTTTGCACTATCAGAAAATTTGATATTTAAAACTTTAATAATTTCCTCTGCGACTGCTTGCGCTAAAAGCGGGGGAACAGAATTACCAATTTGTCTAAAACCATGCCATTTTGTCGGATGAAATCTAAACCAATCAGGATAGGAATGTAACCGCGCAGCTTCCCTGACAGTAATACATCTGGGAATAAAAGGATGTATGGGACGAGGAGAAGTAAATGCACCTTTATTACTAGGTGTTCCGGCTCTTAATGTATTACATAAACCATCAGGATCAAGTTTATGAAAACGACTGATTGATTCGATTTTACCATGAGGTGTAGATGCAAATCTATCCATAGATTCTGGTGAATGCTTACTTCTTAAACTTGATGTTAGTAAAGTAGTATCATATTGACGTTTGTAGGAATAGTTGTTTTTTGCAGTCGCAAGATTACGCAGTTTTCTAGCATAATTACTAGGTTTACCAAAATCTGTAAATATCCAATCTTGTTGATATAATTCTGGATAGTTTTCTATTACTGGTAAATCTTGTAATGCTTCCCAAACTGTAGGAGTTAAGACTAATTTAGTCGCAGAAGATTGATTAGATTTGGCTGGAAATGTAATTTTTTCTGGATATTTTGGTAATTCTAAATCTTCACGCGCACCTAGTAAAAATAATCTTTCTCTATTTTGTGGTACTCCATAATTAGCTGCATTTAAGACTTGATAATTTGCATTAACTTGATAACCACTTTCGGAAAACTGACTAATGATTTCAGCAATAAATTCTTTGTGTTTCCCGACTGTCATCCCTTTGACATTTTCTAATACAAAAAACTTGGGTTGTAATTCTACAACCAATCTAATAAAATGAAAAACTAAAGAGTTTCTTGGATCATCAAAAGAGCGTTTTCCCATTAATGAGAAACCTTGACAGGGTGGACCACCAAATACTACATCAATTTCTTGATTAGCAATTTGAGAACTCTTCCTAATTTCTGCCCCTGTTGTCTCTTCAACACTTTTACATAACACAGTCCAAAAGGGAAAGTTAAATTGATGAATTGCACAATGAATTGGATCTATTTCCACAGATGCAAGGACATCAAAACCGGCTTGTTCAAAGCCTAATGTCATGCCTCCTGCACCTGCAAATAAGTCAACTGCTATTGGTCGGGTTTTGGCCATTTTAACTATTATCTACTTTTTCATTGCTAATATTTCTTTTGCAGTGCGATCGCATACTCCCAATTCTCCCAAACAATGGCGCATTTCTTGATAATTTGTGAAAGTTTGTTGTCTTTTTTCTGGATTTAATAACAATTCCATAGCAGCTTGAGTAATATTCTCGGCTGTGGCTTGTTCTTGCAAAAATTCTGGGACAATTTCCCGCATCACAACTAAATTTACTGGAGAAGCAAAGGGAATTGAACCTTTAAGAATATGACGCGCAATCCAAGCTGTAAGAGGATGAAGACGATAAACTACAACTTGGGGAACATTTAATAATGCTAATTCTAAGTTCACTGTTCCCGATTTAGTAATGGCAAAATCAGCCGCTGCTAAAACTTCTTGTTGCTGACCTGATACTATAGTTGCTTGTAACCCATAATCTTGAATGGCTTTCTCAATTGGCTGTCTAAATATTTCCAAAGATAGAGGAATCCAAAAATGGACATTTGGTAGTTTAGATTGAATATTTTGGGCAGCTTGAAAAATTATGGGGAGAAGATATTTTAATTCTTGATGACGGGAAGCTGGTAAAAGTGCGATAGCGAAGCGCTCCGTAGGAATCGCTATTTCTGCCTCTTTAACCCCTAATTTCTCCCTCGCAGTTTCTCGACTGGGTGCATTTGCCATTCTATCAATTAAAGGATGTCCTACCCAAGAAACCTTTGCCCCATTTTGTTGATAATATCGCGCTTCTTCTGGGAAAATTGCTAATAACTTATCTGTAAAACCCACAATGCGGTTAGTATTCTGAAAACTCATAGACCATACCCACTCTTGAGGAGCGATATAATAAGCCACAGGCACATCAGGCAAATTTTCCTTCATGAATGTACCAATGCCCAAATTTGGCCCCATATAGTCAATGAGAACCACTAAATCCGGGGGATTTTTCTTCAAGTGAGCGATCGCTTGCCGTTGTACTCTTAAAGTAGGAATCACATAAGGCAAAGACTCAATCAAACCCATTGAACCAATCCCGCTGGTATTACCCAAAATTTTCGCCCCAGCTTCTGCCATTTTATCCCCACCCAAGGCGATAATTTCTAATGTCAACCCCGTAGCCGCAGCTTGGCGTTGCAGTGCCTTAATTAATAGTGAACCCTGTAGGTCTCCAGAAACTTCACCAGTGCTAATAAATATTCGCATTTTTAGATATTAGATATTAGATTTTTACTTCCTTCTCAATTAAAGATCACCTATTTTCTTCTTCTTTTCTTTCTTTTCTTTCTTCGCTTCCTTCGCTTCTTCGTGGTTCATTCAATCCATATTCTGTCCACAAAAACAGAGTAAAATTTGAAGACGGGGAAACCCCGCCCCTACATCTATTCATCACTGACGGATTTTTTACCTTTTCCGGGAATTAAACCGCGTCTTCCTGGCATTTGGGAAAGTAGTAAAAAACGGCGAAGATGTTTTAATTCTTCTGTATCTCCTAAATTTTCCAACTCCTGCAAAGCATCTCTAAACAAGAACTCAGAACGATAGAGAAGACGGAAAGCCTTTTTAATTAATTGAAAGTCACTCACAGGCATTCCCGAACGTTTTAATCCTACCAAATTGAGCGATCGCACTTTCGCCGGATTTCCTTCCACCAACATATAAGGAGGTACATCTCTATCAATGCGTGCCATTCCTCCCACCATTGACATTCCCCCAATATGGACGAATTGATGCACACCTAAAACGCCGCTCAGTCTAGCCCGCGATTCAATATGTACATGACCTGCTAATGCCACAGAATTAGCAATAATGACAGAATCTTCAATCACGCAATTATGACCCACATGAACATAAGCCATCAATAAATTGCCATTACCGATTACTGTCGCTTCACCTCTGCCAGTAGCGCGGTTAATCGTCACATACTCCCGAATGGAATTATTATTGCCAATTTTTACCCAAGTAGGTTCTCCCACATACTTGAGATCCTGTGGCTGCATACCGATAGCAGCACCGGGGAAAATCTGATTTCCCGTACCAATTTCACAAGGACCCTCCAGAACAGCATGAGCGCCAATTACAGTGTCTGCGCCAACTCTGACATTTTCTCCAATCACAGCATAAGCACCGACTTGCACTGTTGGGTGGAGTTCCGCATTAGTATGTATGACAGCAGTTGGATGAATAAGTGTTTTCAAAGGTGAATCTCCAAAACTAAGTGCTAGTTGTTAATTTATTCAGTTAAGAAATGTGTCGGGCAAAGTAAGTTATGTGTGAGGGCGAAAATTCAGAATTAGCCAAAAGTTGTGTTTAATTTATTTAGGCTTGCTTGAGGTGGCAAGGTATCTAAACATTAGCCATTGAGGTTCAATACTTATAATTAATCACCTTTAACTAATCAAAGAAAACATTAGTTCTCCTTCAGCGGCTAATTGTCCGTCAACTTCCGCTCGTCCTTGCATTTTCCCAAAACGACGCTGTTTTACCCACAACAGTTCCACCGTCATCACCAGTTGATCCCCAGGAACAATTTGCCGACGAAAGCGGACTTTATCAATACCAGCAAATACAAACAGTCCTCCTTTAGAGTCCGGCATTTGCGTCATCACAATTCCCCCAACTTGTGCCATTGCTTCAATAATTAACACACCGGGCATGAGCGATCGCCCCGGAAAATGCCCTTGAAATTGGGGTTCATTAAAAGTAACATTTTTAATACCAACGGCTTTTTTACCAGGTACATAATCAATAATCCGATCTACCAGTAAAAATGGATAGCGATGGGGCAAAAGTTCCTGAATTTCCTCAATAGTCAAGGTAGTTTTAATTGTCTGTGTATTGACATTATCCTCACTTGATGTATTCACTTCCTGAGCATTAGATTCGGTAATAGTGGACATTAGTTGTAAGTTCTTTGAATGATTAGGCAATAGGAATAGGTATACCAGGGAACAGGGAGCAGGGAACAGGGAACAGGAAATAGAATTAAAAGTATAAATAGTATCTTACTTTTTGATTACTGTTAGTCCTTACTCTCTCCGAAAACTGCCATTAATTCAGGCATTTTAGAACAACTCTAAAATTTTCCGCGCCAGTTGAATGTGTAAATTATGACTAGCTTTGTACGCCAAAAAATGAGCAACAGGGAAAGTTCCCAGTAAACTTAGATCTCCTACTAGATCCAAAATTTTATGACGGACTGGTTCATTTGCAAATCGTAATGGTGGATTTAGCCAACCTTCAACCCCACAAACCAGCGCATTATCCAAACTCCCACCCTTAATTAATCCCGACTTTTGCAGATATTCAATTTGATGCTGTAACCCAAAAGTCCGTGCCGGCGCAATTTCCACCGCAAAATCCGCCGCAGAATCTTCCAAACAGGACATTAATAACCAACTGTGCCATTGATTACCAATTGCCGCCAAATTAAAATCTATCCCATAGCTAAATCGAGTTTCCGGTGCAGGTAGAGCGCAAACAAAAGCATCACCCTCATAAATCCAGACCGGTTCAGTAATCACAACAGGTGCAGGTAAATTATGCGCCATTTGGGCTACCAAACCCACCTCAGCAATTCTTTCACACCAAATCCGCGCCGAACCATCTAAAAGTGGCACTTCCGGTCCATCAATTTCAATTCTGGCGTTATCCACCCCCATAGCCGCCAAAGCTGCCAGCAAATGCTCCACAGTGCGAACACAGACCTCATCCTTACCCAACTGAGTAGAAAGCACAGTCTTACTCACAGCCGCAACCTGAGCAGGAATTATGGGCGAATTTGGTAAATCTACCCGCACAAAAAAGCGATTACTCCCCGGTGGTGCAGGTAATATTCTCACCTGAGTATTCACACCACTATGCAAACCCACACCAGCCTGAGTAATTTCCCCAGCTAACGTATGTTGTTCCATCGCTCAACAATCCCCATATTGTAGTTACTATTGCATATTAGGAGTCAGGAGGAAGAAAGAAGGAAGAAAGAAAGAAGAAGAATAGTTTTCAACAATGACAACTGACCACTGACAACTGACCAATCTAAAATCTTTCTCCAATCCCAAAATTGATCCGACTATCACCTTCATCAGTGACACCATAATCTATCCGAATTGGTCCAAGTGGAGATTGTACCCGCACACCCACACCATAGCCATAGCCATTACCATTTTTCTTTAACAATTGTGCAGCTTGGGTACTACTTCCCAAATCGCTACCATAATCAAAAAATAGTGCGCCACTAACCACAGAGAACACAGGGAAGCGATATTCAACAGCAGCTTGGATGTACTTACTACCCGTACCTAATCTACCTTCGTCATAACCCCGAACCGAGTTACTACCACCCAGAGTAAAGGTTTCATAGGGAGGTACATCACCAAATATAGTTCCGCCTTGGAGGTTAAATGCTAAAGTTTGCGGTTTTTTGCTAAAGTTAATCAATTTAATCGGGAGATAATGACTATAGTTACCTCGTAACCTAGTCATAAAGATACTACCTGAACCTATAGGTACAGATTGATCAAGTCCAAAGCTGAGAAAAGAACCTTTTGTGGGTTGTAAGGAATTGTTGCGGAGATCCCTTTGTGCGCCCAGCTTTAATAGTAATAAATCATCTTCCCCAGAAGACGAAAGGGTGAGGGGAATTCTGTCACTGATGATTCTACCATTATCATCAAATATTGCTCCTTCCTTCCTTAAATTGCCGTCAGCATCACGACCAGAAACCCGTTGATACTGTAGTCCCGCAGAAGCCAGCCACTCAGAACTTTTGAAAGGATTAGCAGAAAGGGGACGAGTAAAGGTAACACCACCACCTAACCGGGTAATCCGGGGGCGATCTTGTTGACCTGTATCCGTAATATTGTCAGGATTGAAGGTTTCAATGTTGTTATCTTTACCTTCAAAAATCAAAGAAATAGAGCGGCGACGGAAAATATTTGCTGTATATGAAGTGCGATAAGGATCACCACCAATCCAAGGATCAGTAAAGCGAAGGTCAAAAAGTAGTTCCCGTTCTCCTAACTGTACCTCTGTCCCTAATTTTTGGTTTCTTCCTCCCAAGTTTTGTTGCTGATAGCTGACAGTTCCAAATAAACCACTGGCAGAACTTATCCCCGCCCCGGCAGCAATAGAACCGCTGGTACGTTCAATGACATTGACTAGCACATTTACTTTGCTGGGGTCAGTACCAGGGGCAAGGGATATAGGTTCAGTATCTGGTGGTTCAAACAATCCTAATCCATATACCCGTGCTAAGTCTCTCTGTACTGTATTGCGATTGAATACCGTTCCTGACTTTAATTCTAATTCTCGCGTAATAATATAATCCTTTGTCCGTCCCCGAATTGGGTTGCCTTTGTCGTCTACGTCCTCACCATCTTTGTTACGGAATCGGACTTTCACGCTTTCTACAACCCCTTCGGCGACTTGGAGGGTAACTACTCCATTGTCTGAGACTTTGGGTGCGCCAATTAAGTTGGCGAGTACATAACCTTGATCTTGATAAAGCTTTGTTAATTGCTTGATGCCTTCGTTCAATTCCCGCAAGTTGAGAATTTTGCCATATTGATTACTAAATATTTCGTTGGCTGTCCCAGCAGGCAGCACAGAGGCTACACCTGTCCCAGGATTTGCTTCTAATTCTACTTTCGAGAGGATGGGATTGGGGGTAACAATAAAACTGACTCGCACACCCAGAGGGGTATCTTCTGGAAATGCTTGGACGTTGGAGAAAAACCCAGTTCTAAAAATCGCACTAATATCTTCTTGGAGTTGGGAACGGGTTGTTGTTTGTCCGGCTTGGGTACGAATTACTTTATAAACTTCGGTTTCTAGTTCCGAAGTAATTTGTCCCGTTTCGGATTTAATTGCCACTTCAGACACCAATACACGGGCTTCCGGTGCTTCTGGATTGGTTGTGGGTGCGGTTGTGGGAAGATTTGGTGTTTCTGGACTGGATTCAGCCGCAGGAGGTGGGGTCGGTTCGGCTGGGGGAGTTACTGTTGGTTGTGGTGTAACTTCCGATTCCGTCTGGATTGTTGAGGGAGTTGAGTTTTCTTGGGTAGGTGTAGCCGCAGGGGGTTGAGTAGTCTCTGGTTGGGGGACTTGTGCGGTAATGGGAACTATTGTGGTTTTTGGGGCAATAACAGATGCTTTGTCTGCTGCCGCTGAATTGGGTGTGACGACTTTGGCAATGGGAGAAAAGTGATTAGATTCTTTTTCTCCAACTATTGGCACTACTAGGGCGTGGGATGTCAGATTTTCACTAGCATCACTTTTGACAGGATGCTGTTGTTCTGGCTGGTTTGTTTCTACTGTCAAAACTTCTGTGGTCTGTGGGTGACTATCAGTAGTTTGGGCGTTTGCTTTAACGGAAGTTGCCAAAGGGACTGTCATGGCTACCATAGCCATTAATCCGGGTGTTAAATGTTTTTTAATCATATTTCTCTTCACTACCACACACCATTATTTGTTAATTACTGGAAAAATTACTTACTCGGTTTTGTAGCTTTCTACTACTTTTAATACTCTCTGTAAAACCTCCTGATAGGCATTTTCTACATTTCCTAAGTCACGACGAAAACGGTCTTTATCCATAACTCGTCGGTTAGTATCGGTTTCGGCTATGTCCCATAAACGACAGGTATCGGGACTAATTTCGTCGGCTAGTAATACTTGCTGTTGGGAGTCTACGCCAAATTCCAGTTTAAAGTCCACTAGGGTAATTTGACACTTTTCCCAAAACTGCTTGAGAAATTCGTTGATTTTCAAGGCAAGATGGGTAATTTGAGCAACTTGTTCCGGTGTGGCTAATTCTAGAATAAATAGGCGATCGCTTGTCAGTAAAGGATCACCTAGATTATCATCTTTATAATAAAATTCCACCAGGGGGCGTGATAACACAGTCCCCAGCGCTAACCCAGTTTGTTGACACAAGCTACCAGCCGCAATATTTCTGACCACCACTTCTAAGGGGATAATTTTTACAGCCTTAACTCTCATCAAATTCGGGGCTGGACTATCAATAAAATGAGTTTTAATCCCCTGCATTGCCAATTGTTGGAACAGTTGACTAGAAATACTACAGTTAATCATGCCCTTGTTGGCAATGCTGCCCCGTTTTTGAGCATTAAAGGCTGTAGCATCATCTTTGAAATCAGCCAACAAAATCTCTGGATCATCTGTGGTGTAAAGAATTTTAGCTTTGCCTTCGTAAAGTTTAGAATTAACAGACATGGTAGTAGATACTGTTTTCGGTAATGGACTGCTTAAATCTGAAAGTTTCACTATTTTAAGTAGGTTAGCGTTAAAAATTGTCGTAATGACAAGGGAACAGGGAACAGGGAACGGGGAACAGTTACAGGGAAAAGGTTTTGAGAGATTTTACTTCTCGTTACATATTACGGTTTTTGCTGTTGACCTACTTGTATCCTTGGTTAATCAATTGTGGTTCTTCAGTAACATCACATTACCGAATCATCCACCGGCAAAACCAAACACCAAACTAACCTGACTCCTAACTCCTGCTGTAAATTAAGTCTAGTATTACAAAAATAACTCTATTCTTTCACACAATATGACCCATCCTTTTCTCAAACACCTCTATAGTTCAGAACGTCCCGTAATCGTCTTTGACGGCGCAATGGGAACCAACCTGCAAACCCAAAACCTCACCGCTGAAGACTTTGGCGGCGCACAATATGAAGGCTGTAACGAGTATTTAGTCCACACCAAACCCGAAGCCGTCGCTAAAGTTCACCGTGATTTTCTCGCCGCTGGCGCTGATGTCATTGAAACTGATACCTTTGGCTCTATGTCCATCGTTCTCGCAGAATACGACCTAGCAGACCAAGCTTACTATCTCACGAAAAAAGCCGCCGAACTTGCCAAAAGTGTAGCTGCGGAATTTTCCACCCCCGAAAAACCCCGATTTGTCGCTGGTTCTATTGGTCCAACCACCAAACTCCCCACCTTGGGACATATTGACTTTGACACCATGAAAGCCTCTTTTGCTGAACAAGCAGAAGCCTTATTTGATGGTGGTGTGGATTTATTTCTCGTGGAAACCTGCCAAGACGTACTGCAAATTAAAGCCGCATTGAATGGAATTGAGGAAGTTTTTGCCAAAAAAGGCGAAAGACGCGCCTTAATGGTGTCTGTAACGATGGAAAGCATGGGAACAATGCTGGTAGGGACAGAAATCAACGCCGTAGTTACCATTCTCGAATCTTATCCCATTGATATTCTCGGCTTAAATTGTGCCACTGGTCCTGACTTGATGAAACCACACATCAAGTATTTATCAGAACATTCCCCATTCGTAGTTTCCTGTATTCCCAACGCGGGTTTACCGGAAAATATTGGCGGTCAAGCACATTACAAACTTACGCCCGTAGAATTACGAATGGCGTTAATGCACTTTGTTGAAGATTTAGGTGTCCAAGTGATTGGGGGTTGCTGTGGGACACGACCGGCACACATTCAACAATTAGCGGAAATTGCCAAAGATTTAAAACCAAAAGTTAGACAAACAAGCTTAGAACCATCCGCCGCATCAATTTATACGACTCAACCTTATGAACAAGAAAATTCTTTCTTGATTGTCGGTGAACGTCTCAATGCCAGTGGTTCTAAAAAATGTCGTGACTTACTCAACGCCGAAGACTGGGATGGTTTAGTCTCAATGGCACGTAGTCAGGTCCAAGAAGGCGCACATATCCTAGATGTTAACGTTGATTATGTGGGACGTGACGGCGTGCGTGATATGTACGAGTTAGTTTCTCGCATCGTCAATAATGTAACGTTACCATTAATGCTTGATTCCACCGAATGGGAAAAAATGGAAGCGGGTTTAAAAGTGGCTGGAGGTAAGTGTTTACTCAATTCCACCAACTATGAAGACGGCGAACCACGATTTTTGAAAGTTCTAGAATTGGCCAAACAATACGGTGCTGGTGTCATTATTGGCACAATAGATGAAGATGGTATGGCGCGGACAGCAGAGAAAAAGTTTCAAATTGCCCAACGTGCTTACCGTCAAGCTGTAGAATATGGAATTGCGCCGACAGAAATATTCTTTGATACATTAGCCCTCCCTATTTCTACAGGGATTGAAGAAGATCGGGAAAATGGCAAAGCGACAATAGAATCCATTCGCCGTATTCGCCAAGAATTGCCCGGATGTCATGTGATGTTAGGCGTTTCCAATATCTCCTTTGGCTTAAATCCCGCCTCACGCATAGTCTTAAACTCGATGTTTTTGCATGAAGCCATGAACGCGGGTATGGATGCAGCAATTGTCAGCGCGAGTAAAATTTTACCACTTTCCAAAATCGAACCTCAACATCAAGAAGTTTGCCGACAATTAATTTACGATGAACGTAAATTTGATGGTAATGTCTGCGTTTATGATCCCTTGGGAGAACTAACCACAATTTTTGCCGGAGTTAAAACCAAACGGAACACAGGAATTGATGCCAGTTTACCAATTGAAGAACGTTTGAAACGGCATATTATTGACGGTGAACGTATTGGTTTAGAAACCCAATTGACAAAAGCTTTAGAACAATATCCTCCCTTACAAATCATCAATACTTTCTTATTAGACGGAATGAAAGTTGTCGGTGAATTGTTCGGTTCTGGACAAATGCAATTACCTTTTGTCTTACAATCTGCCGAAACCATGAAAGCTGCGGTTGCTTATTTAGAACCGTTCATGGAAAAATCGGAATCTGGCAATAATGCGAAGGGAACTTTTGTCATTGCCACTGTCAAAGGTGACGTTCACGATATTGGTAAAAACCTTGTAGATATCATTTTATCTAACAACGGTTACAAGGTAATTAACCTGGGAATTAAACAATCTGTAGAAAACATCATTCAAGCTTACGAACAGTATCAACCTGATTGTATTGCCATGAGTGGATTGTTAGTAAAATCTACCGCTTTCATGAAAGAGAATTTACAAACTTTCAATGAAAAAGGAATTACTGTGCCAGTAATTTTAGGTGGTGCAGCTTTAACTCCTAAATTTGTAAATCAAGATTGCCAAGGAACTTATAAAGGTAAAGTTGTTTATGGCAAAGATGCCTTTTCTGATTTGCATTTTATGGATAAGTTAATGCCAGCAAAAACGGCAGGTAATTGGGATAATTTACAGGGGTTTTTGGATGAAGTTCAAGAATCAACTAATGGACATCAAGAAACAGTAGATAATACTGTTCAAGATCAAGCACCTGTTGAACCAAAAGAAAAAGATACTCGGCGTTCTGAAGCGGTAGCGGTAGATATTGAACGTCCACAACCACCTTTTTGGGGAACGCAGTTTTTACAACCTGATGATATTTCTTTAGAGGAATTATTCTGGTATTTAGATTTGCAAGCTTTGGTAGCTGGACAATGGCAATTCCGCAAACCAAAGGAACAATCTAAGGAGGAGTATCAGGAGTTTTTATCTGAGAAGGTTTACCCAGTTTTAGAAGAGTGGAAACAGCGAATTATTGAGGAGAATTTATTACATCCTCAAGTAATCTATGGCTATTTCCCTTGTCAAGCTGAGGGGAATACTTTACATATATATGATGTAGAAAGTCAATCAAAACAAATTGCTAGTTTTGAGTTTCCGCGTCAGAAGTCTTTGAATAGGTTATGTATTGCAGATTTCTTTGCACCCAAAGAGTCGGGAATTATTGATGTTTTCCCCATGCAAGCGGTGACTGTGGGGGAAATTGCGACGGAGTTTGGACAAAAGCTATTTGCCGATAATAAATACACTGATTATCTGTATTTTCATGGTATGGCTGTCCAAGTTGCGGAAGCTTTGGCAGAATGGACACACGCGAAAATCCGTCGGGAGTTAGGTTTTGGCGATTCTGAACCGGACAATATTCGGGATATGTTAGCACAGCGCTATCAAGGTTCTCGGTATAGTTTCGGCTATCCAGCTTGTCCGAATATCCAAGATCAGTTTAAGCAGTTGGAGTTGTTGGGAGTTGATAGGATGAAGATGCACATGGATGAAAGTGAGCAATTGTATCCTGAACAGTCTACAACAGCGATTATTACTTATCACCCTGCGGCGAAGTATTTCACGGCTTAATAGCACTTTATCACCCCCTTTATTGTGAGATAGAGGGGGGATTTAATTTAATATTAATAGTGGGTTATGGGAACACAGATACAGAACGGATTGAGAGGTTATTGAGAGAATTAGGCGATCAGGAAAATCGCCAAGCTCAAATCAATTAGTCATCGTGGTAATGCTTTAAAAGCTTTAGTTCCCAGATTGAAAGCTCTAGATATACTATAATATATAGTGTTATTTTGTTTCGAGAAGTAAGTAAATGAGGTAATTATGGAACAAACAATTACTATTACTTTCACACCAGAAGGAAACCTAGAACTTCCTCCAGAAATTCGAGAACAATTTGTTAATGGTGAAAAATATTCAGTTACCATGACTGAAGATGGTATTTTTTTTAAAAAAGCTCCTAAATTTGATTGGAATGAATTAAGGAAAAGAAGAGAAGCAGTAAATGATCCTCATCCTTTAACAACAGAAGAGATTTGTGAAATTGTGCGAGAAGTTCGCAGGGAAAATAACGAATAATGAAAGTTGTTTTAGATACGAATATCTGGGTATCTGCTATTATTTGGGGTGGTCTTCCTGATCAGATTTTACTTCTCCGTGAACAAGACAAACTAACAATTGCTATGTCTCAACAATTGTTAGATGAATTAGAATGTACATTTAATAAAAGAAAACTAGCACCAAAATTACAAGCATTAAGCTTAAGAGTTCCTATAGTTATAAATCTCATTCGAGAATCAGTGATTTTTTATCCTATTGAGGAATTAAATGTTCCTGAACTTAGAGATGTAGATGATAATATCATTTTAGCTACTGCTATTGCTGGTGAGGTTGATGTGATTATTACAGGTGATCAAGATTTACTCGTTTTAGTTGAATATCAAGGAATTGCAATTAGGACAGCCAAAGATTTCTTAGATGAATATCGAATCAAGTAAATTAACTTAATAAATATTGATCTATATTTTGCGCTAAACTCCCATGTTCAACTGCACCAATAAACTCAGCTAGTGGTCTGTCAGTTTTCTATTTGTG
>NZ_VIKX01000166.1 GCF_009711935.1 Dolichospermum sp. UHCC 0259
TTTTCTCCATAAAAGAGGCGCAAGAGCCAGAAATTCATTGTCATTGAACATGAATTAATGAGCAAGATTAACTTTAATAATTAACTTTAATGAAGACAATTAGGGTTTGCTGAAAAAGGGTAGAAGTTATCACAGATTGTACATCAATAAGGTGCAAGGTTCTGGCTAGGAGAGGTTTACAAAAGAAAGTATTTTTGTTTGACGGATAAGAAAAATTCCCTCTATCATCACGAAAAAACTTATTCAGCAAACCCTAATTAATGATAGACAAAAGGCTTATATTTTCCTCCTGCTTCTCCTAGTTTCGGGTATCTTCACTTTCGGGTGATAGCATGAATTAATCATGAAACTCCGCCCACAACAGGTTTTTATTCCTGACTCCTATTATAACAGGCTACTAGGAAAATGCTGAAAGTAAAATTAGCGCGGCGATCGCTAGAACAATCCCGCCAATTTCATAAGCATTTAGAGTTTCCTGAAAAAAAATAACACCTACAAATGCTAGTAATAAAACTGTAGAAACGGAATAAACTACGCCTAATGTGGCTAGTTTCATGTGTTTCATTACATATACCCATCCAAAAGCGGTAGAAGCTAGAATAAGCGCCCCAATAAAAAACCAACTTGTTTTTAATGAGATTTCATTGTTACTAGCAACTTTCAGAAAGTAATCACCAATAACACCAAGTGAGCTTAAAGCAATCACGGCTAAAACAGCTATACCTGTTTGGTTCATAAGATTGGGACAATTGGAAATTAAGTGCTGTTGGCATCGGATGTTTATATAGTATACCAGTTTTTTACTTAAATGAGTATCATTGAAATTAGGGTGGTTGAAAGCAGGGAAATGAGCAAAACCTATAAAGCAACTGGTATTAATCTCAAGGCGCAAGCATTGGGTGAATCTGATAAAATAGTTACAATTTTAACTCAAGAATTTGGGTTAATTCGGGCAGTTGCGACGGGAGTGCGGAAACAAAACTCCAGCTTGGGAGGGAGAATGGGGATGTTTGTGATTAATGAATTACTCATCTCCCAAGGACGAAATCTCGATAGAATTACTCAAGCAGAAACTATCAAAACTTATCCGGGTTTATCTAAGGATTTGGGTAAATTAGCGGCTAGTCAGTATTTAGCGGAAATAGTTTTGTGTCAAGCGTTAAGCGAACAACCGCAAACAGAACTTTATGAGTTATTTAATGAGCATCTGCAACGGCTAGAGGATATATCCAAAGCAGAACTAAATTGTGTAGTTGCTTATTTAGTGCAGGGTGTGTTTCAACTTTTATCCTTAGCGGGACTAACACCACAAGTAGAGTCTTGTTGTTTAAGCCAACGGCTTTTAACCCCAGACTGGACAAATCCTCATTGGCAAGTTGGATTTAGCATCCCTTCTGGTGGCATAATTTGTTTAGACGCTTGGAAAACCTTGCGAACAGAAATAGAGCAGGAGAAACGGGAAAAGAGGGAAATGGAGGAAAAAAGTCAGACAAATGTTTCCCATTCCCAGTTTTCAGGCTCTAACCCTAGCTACGAAACAGTTTTTCACCAGCAGGAGTTACCAATTATTTCTCGTCGGTTAAATGGGAAACAACTGGTTATGCTTCAACATCTGTCGGAAACAGAGATAATACAAATAGATGTAGCCGACTATTCTGGATGGTTAGCTGTTGAGCAAATTTTACGCCAGTATGTTCAGTATCATTTAGGACAACCTATTCGCTCTGCCACTTTGATTGACTCCTATTTTGCCGCCAACCATGATGCAATCGTCTGATTTAGATAAAAAAAGCCGAACTCACTCACCTAGCGACGCTAAAAAAAAGCATAAAGCATTAGATCATAATGTTGCTGCTGTTCCTACACTTAGTCATATTCATAGTCCAGAAATGTCACTCAAAGATGTTTCTGAAGATGGGAATTGTCCAGCAGAAATTCCATTAACCGATATTTCTCCAGCCTCAGAAATCAAATCTGATCCATTATTAATAGGTACGGAATCGAATGGTAAATTAACGCCGGAAACATTGCCATTAATAGATGCCGATTCTGGAGGTACGGATTCTGCAAATAATCAACAGGCGGGGTTTTTACCTGTATTAAAAAACCCTAATTTTCTCGCCCTTTGGGCGGGTCAAGTTTTCTGTCAATTAGCTGATAAGGTTTATTTGGTATTGATGATTGCTTTGATTAATAGTCAGTTTCAAGCTAGTGATCAAAGTATTAGTGGTTGGGTTTCGGCTTTAATGATGGCGTTTACAATTCCTGCCGTATTATTTGGTTCTGTAGCGGGGGTATTTGTAGATCGTTGGTCAAAAAAAGTTGTTTTGGTAGCATCAAATATTTGGCGTGGTATTCTGGTTTTACTGATTCCTACCCTGTTATGGTTAACCCATGATTGGCGGCCTGTGGGTGTTTTACCGGTGGGTTTTCTGATTATTTTAGGTGTGACTTTTTTGGTTTCTACCCTAACACAATTTTTTGCGCCGGCAGAACAATCGGCTATTCCTTTAATAGTGAAAGAACAGGATTTGCTTTCGGCTAATTCTCTCTATACAACGACAATGATGGCTTCGGTGATTGTGGGTTTTGCGGTAGGAGAACCGGTTTTGGCATTAGCAGATGGACTGTGGACGCAGTTAGGTGGTGGTGGGGGATTGGGTAAAGAAATTTTGGTGGGTGGTAGTTATGCGATCGCTGGGTTAATATTATTTCTACTGCGAACTAACGAAAAACCCCATCCCCCGGAAACAGAATTTCCTCATGTTTTCTCCGACTTGCGCGACGGGTTACGTTACCTTCAAAAAAATCATCGTATCCGCAACGCTTTATTACAACTAATTATCTTATTTTCTGTCTTTGCAGCCCTCACCGTTCTTGCAGTTCGTATGGCAGAAATTATTCCCAATATGAAAGCCTCTCAATTCGGTTTTTTATTAGCATCTGCTGGTGTTGGTATTACGATTGGGGCAACAATTCTCGGACAATTTGGACAACGCTTTTCCTATAAACAACTGAGTTTTTGGGGTTGTCTAGGTATGGCAGGATCTTTAATTGGTTTATCACTGTTCACCACGCAACTTTTACCCGTGCTGCTGTTTATAGCTTTGTTGGGAATATTTGGGGCTTTGGTGGGTATCCCTATGCAAACTGCAATCCAAACCGAAACACCTCCAGATATGCGAGGTAAGGTATTTGGACTGCAAAATAACGTGATTAATATTGCCCTTTCTCTCCCCTTGGCTTTAGCTGGTGTGGCGGAAACTTTTATCGGCTTAAAAGCAGTATTTTTTACCTTAGCTGCGATCGTCTTAGTTGGTGGTCTCTTTACTTGGTATAATTCTGGTGAGTCCTCAGATGGCAAATAGCCAAAAACTGCATCAAACTATTGGGTTTCGTGCTAAACTTAATCCAGCAAGATGCAAAATACTTGCTGGGAATCAACCAAATAATCAGCATATTAATTTGTAATCAAGTTAAAAACTTTATAAATTATTAGCATTATCAATAAGGCTATTGATTGTTTAATTGCCCAGATTATTTAGGTTTTAAAGTTAGAGATATCTGAGTTTTTGTGAATACCAAAAATTCAGCTATAACAACTCCATAATAAAAACAGTATATTTTACCCTCGCTTTTTTTTATAGATAACCGAAGAATGCGTATAGCTTGGATTGGAAAAAAAACACCCTTTTGCGGTAACGTCACCTACAGTCGAGAAATTACCAACGGATTACTAGACAGGGGACATGAGGTTAGTTTTCTGCACTTTGCCCAAGAAGAAGCGACAACTGACAATTGGCCTAATTTTCAAGAAGTTCCTTTACCATTTATTTACAAGTCTCAGGTTTACACAATTCCCTCTTTCAAAGCAACTAAGGTTTTGAAAGATTCGCTACGGGAAATTAAACCGGATATAGTCCACGCTTCTCTGACTCTATCAACTTTAGATTTTGTTCTACCAGAAATTTGCGAAGAGTTAAATTTGCCCCTCATTGCCACTTTCCACACTCCATTTGCAGGGAAGGGAGCAAAATTAATATCTAGTACCCAGCTTTTAGCTTATCAACTTTACGCTCCTTTTTTAGATCATTATGATGGCGTAATTATCTTTTCCCAAATTCAGCGAGAATTATTATCAAGTATGGGTGTGAGGGAAAAAAAGATTGCTGTTATTCCTAATGGTGTAGATCCTGTCAAGTATTCTCCCGGTGTTTCTCAGGTTAAAGCCGAATTTGGGGCTGAACGTTTGTTTGTTTATCAAGGAAGAATCGCCCAAGAGAAAAACGTCGAATCTCTCTTGCGGGCTTGGAAGCAGTCAGAGATGGGAGTTAATAGCAAATTATTGATTGTCGGTGATGGTCCATTAAAACCCTCTCTAGAGTCATTTTATGGGCAAGAACATGGCATCATCTGGTTAGGATTTATCGCCGATGAAAATCGCCGCGTCGAAATTTTACGGGGGGCAGATGTATTTATTTTACCTTCACTGGTAGAGGGTTTATCCTTATCTTTGTTAGAAGCGATGTCCTGTGGTGTAGCTTGTTTAGCTACTGATGTGGGTGCTGACGGGGAAGTTTTAGAAAAGGGTGCTGGTGTGGCGATTAATACAAGCAGTGTGCGATCGCAGTTAAAAACCCTCTTACCACTATGCCAAGATCATCCAGAGTTAACCACATTATTGGGAGAAAAAGCCAGAAAGCGAGTATTGGAACGCTATACCCTAAATGGTAATATCACCCAATTAGAAGAACTTTATAGCCAAGTTCTCGCCCAGCGCCCATTAACATTAAGTTGGGGCATATAGTAGGGGCGGGGAGACCCCGCCCCTACGGAAGACGACGGTGGGACAGGTTGTTGCTTATTACAAATATCAAACCACGAAAATTATTAATCAAGTTGATGATACCCCTGGACTGCGTGTATGGCAACGCAATTATTATGATCGCATTATCCGCCATGAAAAAATTTTAGAACTTGCCCGAAAATATATTTTTCAAAATCCTTTCCGTTGGGATAAAGATCCTCATCACCCCTGTAAAATGAGTCAAAGCTATTGCAGCAATTCTCATTTTAAGGTTTCATGACATTTAAACCCTTAAATTCAAAAGTGAGAATCACGGATTATACGGATTAAAAGATTACGCGGATTAGGTTATTTGCTATGATAAAAGTTGCTAAAATCCGTGAAATCAGCGCAATCCGTCTAATCCGTGATTCAGACCTTATTTTTTCAAAATGAGAATTGCTGAAGCTATTGACACCGACCTAAAAATTTGTTATCATATAACAGACGAGGAAGAACTATCTTTAGTGCATAAGCGAAATCAACAAAGTATTAAAATAATTTAGCAAATAATGATTTTTTGGTGGGCATTGCCCACCTTGGAAATCTACAGCAACTTATCCAAATAAGGACTGACATCAACAGCTAATTTTTGTCCCAATTTCAGTAATTGACGACATTGCATAGTTTCCGCTTCACTATCAATACTGGTAATTCGTGGCAAGATTTGACTGTGTAAACAACTCCAGTAAAGTTCTTGGGAATGGTTTAAATTAATGCCCAGATGTAATTCATGACCAATATCAATTAATCGTTCTAAACGTTGAATATCTGCATCTATCTTGCTATTGGCATCATACAATAATTGCCACAATAACCGGACTATTAATTGTTCTAAAATTTGATTACCATCGGGAATATTTAGTTGACAACGCAGATGTTTAGCTTCAGTAGCGATCGCTTCCAATTCTCCCATAAGATTCCGGCTTAATTGCAAATCAGTAATATCTTGTTCCAAAGATTTCAACGTTGTTAGACAACGATACCCCAAAGCAATTTCCGCTGCTACCTGTAATTCTCGTGGTACTTCCAAGTCATCCCGATGAAAAGCCATAATCACACCGTAATTATCACGATATGCCTGAGTATATAACTGGTCTAATCGTGCCAGTGTATCCTGACTCAACAACCGCATAATCCGGTGACGTTCTTCCGCAAATAAAGTCTGTAAACTAAAGGTATCGTCCCCAAATAATTGAGTCATCACCAAAATCACATGAGCGACACTAGCCTGTTGTAGGGACGTAAACAGCTTTTCCTTGATTTGACTATAATTACGTCGTCCGGCAAACTGCTGAATACAACAATGAAAATCCCAACCACCCAAATGCAAAACCGCAAAGACTAAATTTTCACTTTCCCAAGTAATATCTGACACTAGCTGCAAATGCCCCACCGCCATAGTTAATGGACCCAAGCTTTGCCTATGATAATCTAATTCATGGGCATTATAGCAATAAACACGCTGATGATGACTATGGGGATGTTCATCGCTTTGTTGTTGAGGAACAGTATTTTTGTGATGATTAAAGAGGGAAGTAATGGCATAATGGGCAGCAACTTCTTTAAAGCCAATTTGGGCAGTTAGCACCAATTGACGATATATTTCCGCCCCATGTTTAAACTCTTCCACATTACTAGGAGCTAAACCTAAACGTTTAAGAAAACCTTTTTCTAATTGTACACCTGCCACATCTCCTGCTAATTCTAAAGCGCGAGAGGCATAGCGCAAAATCTGTGTTCCCTCTGGACGGGAAATTTCCTCGAAAAACCAGCCGCAACTGGTGAACATCAGTAAAGAGTGCCGCTGCATTTCCAACAAGCGTAAAGCTTCTACCTGTTCAGCAGCTTGGAGTTTGCGAGTTTGATGGTGAGATAGAAATCGGTGAATATTAGCGGGAGAGCGATCGCCCATAACATGAATATATTCGTCCCTCGCTTGCCAAGGATCACGAAACAACGTATTCCCATATTCCTCATAGACATCAATTAACTGATCCCGCAGCCAATTTAACGCATTACGTAACGGTCGTCGCCATTTTTGATGCCACACACCCCCTTCACCACCACAACCACAATCATCTTGCCATCTATCCACACCGTGAGCGCAACTCCAAGCCGTCACCGACTTTAATTTTACTTCCCAAGAGGGAGGATTTAAACTTAAATAATGGGCAAAATTGGTGACAGTCCAACCATGACGGGGAAACTCACCAATAAAGGCATAGGCTAAAGTCTTCTCTGTTCCCTTTTTGTGATGTCCAAAGGTTTCTCCATCTGTAGCCACAGAAATTAATTGGGACTGACGATGATCTCCACGAATAGCTGCACCAATCCGTCCCGCAAAATGATGGGAATTGTAAACAACATCACTAAAACCCATATCCCGCGAAATTGGACCATCATAGAAAAAGATATCAATGTAGTCTTTTTTATCAGACTCATCGCTATCCAAATAACAACGATAAGGACGAGTTGGATCAATTTGATTACCTCCCACCTCATGCCATTGACCACCAGAATCATCTCCTGTGGGGATTGGACGACAACGCTGGGCTTGAGAAGGGGCTAAAATGATAAATTTAATGTCTTCAGCTACCAATGCCTCTAAGGTGGCATAATCTACGGCTGTTTCCGCCAACCACATTCCTTCAGGATCACGACCAAAACGAGAACGGAAATCTTCCTTACCCCAGCGAATTTGTGTATGTTTATCCCGTTCATTGGCCAGAGGCAGGATAATGTGATTATAAACTTGAGCGATCGCATTGCCATGACCATTGAGGCGATCGCAGCTTTTAGCATCAGCCTCCAAAATCCGCTGATAAACCGACCCATCGTGGCGTTCTAACCACGACATCAGCGTTGGACCGATATTAAAACTCATATATTCATAATTATTCACAATCTTCACAACCTCGCCTCGGTCATTTAAGACCCTAGCGAAAGCATTAGGACGATAGCATTCCCAATGAATCCGCTCATTCCAGTCATGAAAAGGACTAGCGCTAGGTTGACGTTCAATCGCATCAAGATAAGGATTTTCTCTAGGAGGTTGATAAAAATGACCATGAACCGTCACATAAACACCCTGAGCAGTTTTCAGGGGATCATGTTCAGGACTGGATTTAGCCTCTTGATCTAATGGTAATATTGAGTCATAACTACTTGGTATTTCCGCTGCCAAAGTCATATATTTTTATCCAAATAAATGTGTAATTTTGAGGAATATTCCTACTATATCTACCTTTATACAATTGTTGTCACTGTGAGGAATAGGAGTCAGGAGTCACCGAGTTAGGAGTTAGGAGTTAGGAGTTAGGAGTTAGGAGTCAGGAGTCAGGAGTCAGGAGAAAGAATAATAAGGAAGAAGAATAAAATTACCCAATGACAACTGACCAATGACAACTGACCACTGACCACTGACAATGATATTTTAGACATTGTGTAAAAATCCCCTAAACTCAAGGTAAAAATGTCAATCAAGAACATTATTTTCACCATTCTGCTCCTATTTATACCCATATCCCTAGCAGCCCACTTTTTAGAATGGGGAGACCTAATAGTTTTCATCACCGCAGCATTAGCGATTCTCCCCCTAGCCGCGTGGATGGGTACAGCTACCGAAGAAATCACCGTAGTCGTCGGTCCAGGAATAGGCGGATTTTTAAACGCGACTTTTGGCAATGCCACAGAACTGATTATTGCCTTAGTTGCCCTCAACGCGGGTTTAATAGATGTCGTTAAAGCCAGTATCACAGGTTCAATTATCAGTAACTTACTCCTAGTCATGGGCTTATCCATGCTATTAGGAGGAATCCGCTACAAAGAGCAAACATTTGAGTCTGTTGTAGCGCGAGTAAATGCTTCCTCCATGAACTTAGCGGTAATTGCTATTTTGCTACCAACAGCAATGAACTATACCTCCATAGGTATTAGCGAAGCAACCGTGCAGAATCTCTCCCTAGCTGTAGCCATCGTCTTAATTTTGGTTTACGGCTTAACACTACTATTTTCCATGAAAACTCATGCTTATTTGTATGAAGTTGGTGTAGCAGAAACAGAAGAAGACGAAGTTACCCACGAAAAACCAAATGTCTGGTTATGGAGTGGTGTACTTTTAGTTTGTACCCTGTTAGTTGCCTGGGAGTCAGAATTGCTAGTTGACTCCTTAGAAGTCGCTACATCCAAACTAGGTTTGAGCGCACTATTTACCGGGGTAATTTTAGTTCCCATTATCGGTAACGCTGCTGAACACGCCACCGCAGTCACCGTAGCCATGAAAAATAAAATGGATCTGGCTATGTCTGTGGCAGTAGGTTCAAGTATGCAAATTGCCCTGTTTGTTGCCCCAGTTTTAGTAATTGCCGGTTGGATAGTTGGACAACCAATGGATTTAGATTTTAACCCCTTTGAATTAGTAGCTGTTGCTGTATCAGTTTTAATTGCTAATAGCATTAGTTCTGATGGTAAATCCAATTGGTTAGAAGGAACATTACTTCTAGCAGCTTATATTGTCTTGGGTTTTGCCTTCTACTTCCATCCAGTTACTTAATGGTATGAGTTAATTACACCATGCCACCGTGCTGACAAATACCGCAACAAATTTATTCAAGATTTGATATTCCCAATCTCATCAATTGGGATTTTTTATCCTTTACCCAGCCCTAAATATTTTTTTGATAATTTTAACTCCCTTAAGACAGATGAATAAAATTCATAATAATTATAGTCTCAAATCAGATCATTCTTTCGATATAAACCGCCAGGGGGAAGTCAAAAGTTAAGAGTCAAAAATCAAATATTAGTTCTATATTTAATTTTCTCAATAACTCAGTACCATTCTATATTGCCTCTACTCTTCTCTTACTATTTACTACTTTATAAATAAGCACAGTGATAAAATAAAATGACTGAAATCGGACTGTTAATCATGGGTGTATTGAATCAAAAACCACTAAATATACCCCATTTTCCCTCACAGAAAATCTTTCCCATAGAAAATAGTCTGGGTTTAACAAATCATCAATCAAATAAATTAGCTGTTTACCCTCAAATTATACCACCTGAATTTACTCACACAGGTATAATTTCCCTAAATCATCTTTCAATCCTCTCATTCCGAAGGCAGAAAATCTTTGAGCAAATAACCCAAAAACAGATGTCAGTTAGTTCTTTTGAAATAGCTGATGCCGGCAATATCCCCATAACAAAAAGAAGAGGTATTCCTGTATCCACAAGATATCCTAGAACCCAGAACCAACCCATGCCGGTGATTAGTTTTGGTAGTTCAGGTATATCTGTGAGAGCTTTACAAAAACTTTTAATTGCTAACGGTTATGGAATAACTATTGATGGAGTTTTTGGACCAGTTACCGAAACTGCTGTCAAAGCTTTCCAAAATCGTCGCCGTTTATCAACAGATGGTATAGTTGGTCAAAAAACTTGGTGGGAATTAACAATGTAATTGGTAATTAGTCATATAAATCATCTAAATCACAAGAATCATAGTTAAAGATGAGTTCTATCAGTCAATATTTCATACCCACTATCTGTTACTAATACAGTATGTTCAAACTGAGCAGATAAAGCATTATCAACTGTTACCGCAGTCCATCTATCAGCTAAAATTCGGGTATTCTTAGAACCAGCATTTAAAATTGGTTCAATTGCTAAAGTCATCCCTGAGCGCAATTTCACATTTGGTATCTCACGAGTTCGATAATTAAATACCGCTGGTTCTTCGTGTAAATTTCTACCTACGCCATGACCAGTAAATTGTTCCACCACTGTAAACCCATTGGCTTTGACATGATCTTCAATTGCACCGGCAATCTCCGTCAAATGGACACCAGCTTTTACCTGTTCAATCCCTTTATATAAAGATTCTTCCGCTATTTTAATTAGTCTTGCGGCTTCAGTTGTCACATTACCCACAGCGATAGTAATGCAGGAATCACCGTGAAAGCCTTGATAAAAAGCACCTGTATCAACTTTTAATACATCTCCTGCCCGAATTACCTTTTTAGGGCTAGGAATTCCATGTACAACTTCATGATTAATACTAGAACAAATCGAGGCGGGGAAGCCGTGATACCCTTTAAAGCTGGGAGTGGCATCCATTTCGCGGATACGTTTTTCGGCATAAGCGTCTAAATCAGCCGTTGTCATTCCTGGTTGCACTAGCTCAGAAATTTCTTTAAGAACAGTTGCCACAATCTTCGCTGATTGCCGCATAATTTCGATTTCACGGGCTGATTTAATTTCAATCCCTCGGCGTTGTTGTTTTTCAGGTTTTGGCTGTGCTGGTTGGGAAAGTAGGTTGGTAAAAATATTCATCATGAAGTTTTAGGAGTTAGCGGCGCTTTACCGATTAGGTGTGAAGTTGTTGAGATTTATTGCCAAAAATATCTATATTTTAAGTTAACGTATTTTACGCTTCTAGGGATAGATGATCACCTAATCACAATTTCTCCTGTCATTCCGGCTTCTGTGTGTCCAGCAATAGTACATCGTAAAATGTATTTGCCTGGTTTCATAGGTACAAATACCCATTCTGCTGCTGCACCGGGTTTAAGTTCTAATTCGTGAATATTACCTTTAATTTCGACATTTCCAGCTTCGACTTTTTGTGTCCAAATAGCATCGGCAAAGTCTTTGGCTGTAAAATAATGTTTTTGTGAGCTAGGATTATTTAATTTGAGATTGTAGCGGTTGCCGGGGATAAATTCTAAATGATTTGGCTCAAATTTTAATTCGTTACTAGAATTACCCAAGCTAACTGTAATTTCTATAGCTGGTTGTTTTAGTAAATTATTAGATAGGTTTTCTGCTGTTGCTGGAGATACACCCATGATTACCAGACTGATTAGCAGGGAAAATAGACAGATGATGCGAGGTAGATTGTAGTAGACCTTAATTAAGAAGTTACTCATGGCTAAATAGATATTTGCAAATCACATCTATTCTTGCGGCAGATTACGTAGTTAGGAGGTACAAAATCTAAATTGAGACCCATACAAAAAGCCAGTTTTACTCCTGACTCCTGACTCCTGACTCCTGCTGTATTATCCATGACTAAGATTCATTTAATCTTTTTATGGGCAAGAATTGGTGGACCTGCTGTGACAACCACAATTTTATCAGGATGAAGTAATTCACGCGCAGCTTGATTGACTTGATTGAGGTTGACTTGCTCTATTTTGCTGATAAACGATCGCAATTCTACCTGATTTAAGCCGTAAACTTCATTCATGACCATTTTTTGGCTTAGTTGTTCGGGATTGGCTAAGGAAATATTATAGTTGCTGATTAAATTGCGTTTGGCTGTTTCTACTTCTTGGGGGGTAACACCTTGTTGATGAACTTGTTTTAGAAGTTTGCGGGTACTGGAAATTGCTTTGGGTGCGTCTTCTGGACTGGTTTGCATTTCAATCAGAAATGTACCAACATTTTTACCTGTGATGAAATTGCTATAAATTCCGTAGGTTAAACCTTGGCGATCGCGCACTTCTGCCCCCAGTCTACTGGATAATGTATCACCTCCGAGGATTTGATTCAAGATCATCGCTGCATAAAATCGTCTATCTTGACGGCTAATTCCGGTATAACCCATATAAGTTATCGCTTGGGGTTTACCAGGAACAACAGGGTTAACTTTAATGACATTTTTCGGCATTCCCACACTGGGATATTTTACCGTTGGTGGTTTGCCTTTAACTTGCCAATCTCCTAATTTAGCTTGAATGAGCGATCGCACTTTGTTAACATCAAAATCACCGACAATGGCTAAAACTGTAGTATCAGGGCGATAATGTTGCGCTTTAAAAGCCATCACATCTTGACGTTGAATTTTGCCAATACTCTCCGCTGTGGGGAAGGTATGTAATGGATGTTTTTTCGGATAAATAGACTGCACAAAGATCCGACTGGCAACCTTATCAGGATCATCTAAATCTGAATCTAAGGAAGTTAAAGCTTGTTGACGCGCCAGGGCAAACTCTTTTTCAGGAAATGTACTATTTCTAATTACATCCGTCAAAGTTCCCAGCAAAACGGGTAAATCTACCGCTAAACTACTACCTTTAATCCGCACACCTTCACGATAAGCTTCAAAATTCAAATTTGCGCCCTTTGCCTCTAATCCTTTGGCAATAGTCCGCATATCTTGATTTTTCGTGCCATTCATCAGATTTGCTGCCACTAAAGAAGCTAATCCTCCCTGATTATCGGACTCAAATTCTGTTCCCGCTTTAATATTGCCGCTTAAAGTCACTGTTGGCGTAGTTTTATCTGGTAACAGTAATATGCGTAACCCATTAGCAAATTGTAATTGCTGAGGTATTTGTCTTTTCTCAGCTTTGGGTAATATATCTAAAGGTGGTAAATATTGCTGAACCTCCGCAGGAACTACGGCCACATCATTACCAAAATTCTCTTGTGTTGGTGTTGAATAAGATAAACTTTGGTTGTTGAGCGAAGTCGAAACACGAACTGTTGCTACTTGTTTAGTAGGTTCAAAAAATCCCACTTTCCGCGCTTCTGGCTGTAAGTATTTATTGATGACATTAATCACATCAGTAACTTGAACCTTACGAATATTTATCAAGTGATTTTCTGTATATTGGTAATTATCAGTCGTGATTTGATCATTACCCAACTGCATCGCTTGACTGGTAATATCACGGTTATTTAAAATGACTGAAGCCGTTAATTGAGTTTTGGCTCGCTCTACCTGTTCCTTTGTCACACCAGCTTTAGCAAGTTTATCCAAAGCCTTGATTACCGCTGCATCAAGCTTAGTTAAATCCTGCGTTCCCGCAGATGTAACCAATATTTCATACCAACCACCCGCGCGTAAACTAGCAACATTTGCCGAAACATCATTAGCTAAACCTGATTCAACCAACTCCTGATATAAGTAAGAATTTTTACCCGCAGTCAAAATATAATCCATGACTTCTAACGCGGGGATATCAGGTTGATTAATTGGAGGAAGTGGGTAAATTATTTGGAGTAATGGATTTCCCCCTGGTTCTTGCAATTTAATCACAGGTGCAGGAGTAGCGGCTGGGGATGGAATTATAAGCTTATGGGGTGAATATTGACGTTTAGGAATTTCACCAAAAACAGTTTGTACATTCTTCAAAGTTTGTGCGGTATCAAAATCTCCCGCAATTACCAAAACAGCATTATCAGGACTATAGAATTTTTGGTAATATTCCCTTACCTGTTCAACTGTGAATTTTTCCACATCCGCCTTAGTGCCACCAATCGGTAATCTATAAGGATGATCGGGAAAAACCGACATCATCACAGCGCGATTAAGACGATATTCTGGGCTATTTTCATAACCTTGTAATTCAGAAATAACCACTCGCTTCTCACTAGCTAACTGTTGAGGATCTATCAGCGAGTTTTTCATCCTATCAGCTTCTAACGTCAACAGAGCGGTGAGTTTATCCCGTTCTGCCGTGTTGTAATATGCGGTTTGGTCATAACTGGTAAAAGCATTAGAATCACTGCCTAAAGCACTAAATAATCGCCCAAATTGAATAGGACGATTGCTAGTACCTTTAAACATCAAATGTTCTAATTGATGAGCGATACCATTTACCCCAGATGCTTCTTGACCTGAGCCAAACTTGTACCATACCTGCACTGTCACCACAGGAGCATTATGAACCTCCTTAGTGAGAACAGTTAATCCATTATCAAGAACTGTTTTCCGAACATTTGCTGTAATAGCGAGATTTGGTGTTTCCTTAGCGACTAGTGTTTTATGAGATTTTTCTGGATCAAAATTGTGGAAACGGGGAGAAAAATCCGCCTTTTCTCCGCTCAAAGCAGCATCTTGATTGAACACAAAAGCTGCTATTACCCAGATACTCAAGATCACTAAAGAAAAGCGATGTCGTTGTGCGATAGAGAAAAAAGACATATCTTTGGCGAATAGCTATATGTAATTTAAGTTACATATATTGATTGACTGAAAAAATTGGGCAAATGTTTCTATACCTCATGGAAACTAAAAATGTAGCTATAAAGGAAGAAAATTGTATCGGTCAAAAGGCATGAAAATTGATAATTTTGGTATCTAAAAACACACTCTTTTTGAAGTTAAATACAGGACTTGCTTAATCTAGCTTTCACACAATTGATGACAATATCCCATATCTGAGAATTGAAGCGATTGAGTTTTTTGTTAATGAAGTGTTGCTGTAATTTACAGCCTATTTACTCAAAAACCGTATAAATTCCAGAGGTAATCCGTCAAAATCGGCGATAAACGCAACTTCCAAGATTTTATCACCAATTTGCTGCTGTGTAGGTTCTAAAAGAATTTTCAGAGGGGGTAAATTTTCTATTGCCGCTAACTGTGTTTTTAAACTTTCTAACCAAATTGATAAATCTGGTGTGATCTGTGTCACATCAAAAGAAAGATGATAATAGCCGACATAATGTTCATCATCAAAAGCATCTGGGGCTGGTTTGGGTTGGGGAATTTGGATGAGTTCAATTCTCCCACCTAAACCTTCCATCCAGCAAGCTAGAGTATAACCGGTAGTGAAGCGATCGCATACCGTAAACCCTAGCTGCTCATAAAAAGCGATCGCTAAATGGATATTTGCCGTTCTAATAGAAGCATGGTGCATAATTTTGTCAGTTGTCCTTTGTCCTTTGTCCTTTGTCAGTAGTCAGTTGTCAGTTGTTCTTTGTCCGTTGTCCGTTGTCCGTTGTTGGTCGTTACTTCTTTATTACCACTGACCACTGACCACTGACTACTGACCACTGACTAATGACCACTGACCACTGACCATTACTCAAACAACCGAAAATATGGATAACGCACCGGCACACCAGGTTCTTTATCCAAATCAAAGTTAATTACTTCCCAGCAAGGTTCAGCAACGGAATCGGGGCTAAACTCTACAGGTAAGCCATATAATCGCGCCCCCGTAGCAACTTCCCCTTGTCCAGAACGCCAAGGTGTACTCCGTTCTAAATAGCCACTCATCAACTCCTGATAACGGTTAGCAACAACTATCCTCGTAGCCCGATAACCTTGAGTATAAAGCTTATCTAAAGCTTCATGAATTTCAAACCGAATCCCATCAGGATGGGTATGTTGACGATACCATTCTCCATCCCATCTGCGCCAATGACGGCCAGACTGTAAATGAACCAACTCCCCAGTTTTGGGTTCAGCTTCAAATGCGCCATGACGAGGACACAAATAAGTATCCGTCAATGTCAAGGCCGAAATAGTTTGGCGACAGTGAGGACACTGTATTTCGGGGCCAAATATCGGGTACTGAAAGCCTGGATTTATCATGAAGTGCGTATAAACATAATATTGTGTTTTTTGCCAGCACCAGTAGGTTTAACTTTACACTCCTGTTCCACTACTTTAGATAACTTGCTCAATGCTACATAAAATGAAGATAGTGCTTGAGAACAAGTTTCACAACCGCCTAACGATAGAAGGTCAACATCGTGATATTCTGGTTTTGCAACCAGCCCTAAAGGTTGGAGTTTCTCCAGTGTTCCTGGGTACCATATCCATATTCTATCGTGTCTATCTCTTCTGGCTGGAAATCTCCAGAATTTTCTCAAGCTGCTTTTGTGGCAGCCAACGCCGTGATTATTGGTTCTGTAACCATAGCAGCCAAAGCCAGCGTTTGGTATGGATCTGTGGTTAGAGGTGATGTAGAACGGATTGAAGTTGGCGAATGTACAAATATTCAAGACGGGGCAATTCTTCATGGTGATCCTGGTGTCCCCACAATCTTAGAAGATAATGTCACTGTCGGTCATCGCGCTGTGGTACATTCTGCTCACATTGAGCGTGGTTGTTTAATTGGTATTGGGGCAATAGTCTTAAATGGTGTAAGAGTCGGCACAGGCAGCATTATCGGTGCAGGTGCAGTAGTCACTAAAAACGTTCCCCCCGGTTCTTTGGTCATGGGTGTCCCCGGTAAAGTAGTCCGTCAACTCTCAGACACCGAAATCACCGAACTCATCGAACACGCCGAAAAATACCACCAATTAGCCCTCCTTCATGCTGCTAATGGGTAGGAAGAGGCAGGGGAGCAGAGGAGCAGAGGAGCAGAGAGGCAGAGGAGATAAATATTCTTTTGCAACTGACAATTGACAACTGACCAATGACTTTTAATCAAACTTTACATAGAATCTGGGAAAAATTTCCCAATTTAGATAAAAATGAAAATTGAGAACTGTTGACAAAACTTAAGATTTTTTAATTTACAGAGGGCTTCTAGATATGGACATTGATAATCGTGTATTAATTGTTTTAGCACCTGTAGCGATCGCTGCCGGTTGGGCTGTTTTCAATATCGGTGCTGCTGCCCTTAGACAAATACAAAACTTTTTGAGCAGAGAAGCATAATTTAGGTGACAGGTGACAGGTGACAGGTGACAGTGAAGAAGGGAAGAAGGGAAGAAGGGAAAAAATTACCAATTACCAATTACCAATCACCAATTACCAATCACCAATCACCCATGAACATAGATTCTTTACTTCAACCCTTTCAGCATTTTGGTGTGAATTTGGGATTATCTCGGATTGTCAATTTATTGGCAAAGTTGGGAAATCCCCATCACCAAGTGCCAATTATTCACGTAGCTGGAACTAATGGTAAAGGTTCTGTTTGTGCTTATCTGTCTGCGGTACTTACTGAGGCTGGTTATAAAACCGGACGCTACACATCTCCCCATTTAATAGATTGGACAGAAAGAATCTGTATTAATGAACAGCCAATTGATAGTAATAATCTGTGTGAATTAATACTACAAGTTCAAGCAGCTATTAATCTAGACGAAGAATCACCCACTCAATTTGAAGTCATTACCGCTGCGGCTTGGTTGTATTTTGCCCAGCAACAAGTTGATATTGCCGTCATTGAAGTAGGATTAGGAGGGCGTTTAGATGCCACAAACGTTTGTAACAATCCTTTGGTGACAGTCATTACTTCTATAAGTCGAGAACATTGGCAACAACTTGGACCAACTGTAGCCCATATTGCCAGAGAAAAAGCCGGAATTATCAAACCAGGATGTCCGGTGGTAGTGGGTTCGTTACCAGAAGATGCTCAAAAAGTCGTGCAACACCGTATCATAGAATTACAATGCCCAATTTTTACCCCACAACCATCTCATCAAATTAATCCAAACTGGGCAGAATATCAAAAAATAACAAGTCCAGAAACAATCAAATATCCCTTACCATTACAGGGACAAATTCAATTACATAATTCCGCATTAGCTTTAGCTGCTTTAGAAATTTTGCAAAAACAAAATTGGCAAATTTCCGAGGAAGCAATTATTCAAGGCATGGGTAAAACCAAGTGGCCAGGGAGAATGCAATGGACAACGTGGAAAAGTCAAAAACTCCTCATTGACGGCGCACACAACCCAGCCTCAGCCACAGTTTTACGTGATTATGTAGATAGTTTCAACACCAAAAATATAACTTGGGTAATGGGAATGCTGGCTACTAAAGATCATGGTGATATTTTTCAGGAACTTCTCAAACCAGGAGATAAATTATATTTAGTGCCAGTACCCGATAGCAATTCAGCAGATTTGGTAGAATTAACTAAATTAGCAACATCAATTTGTCCAGATTTACATTTTTGTAATTCTTATGCAGATGTATATTCTGCTTTAGATTCTGCTTTTAGTGGTACAGATAATCAAGTTGTATTATGTGGTTCTTTGTATTTAATTGGTTATTTTTTGTCAGGAATTAGAGACTAATCCTATTTCATCTAAAAATTGGATTTTTCGGGTATTAGGATATTGATTGAGTTGATTCCTGAAGTTTTATTCTTGATTTTGATTAAACCAAGCCTCTAAATCATCGGTGTTGGTAAAATCTAATAATTCCACTCCCAAAATTTCTAACTTATCCAGTGGTAATTTTTGAATCCTTTCAATTAAAGAAACTGGAATTTCGCCAATACGTCGGTTTAATTGACGGATAATTAACAATATTTCTCCTTCAATTTTTCCTTCCTGAACCGCCAACTCTCTATCTTGTTGATACAGTGGTGCTAGTCTCATAATTATCTCCTTGTCTTCTGGTTCTTGATTGACTCCCAGATGTTTTTGCAGGTTGTACAATAATTCTAACGTGATTCTTCTAAAAGGGTGACTGGGCGCTAACTCCGCTAATTCCTCAATAGCCTGTTTTTGAACAGTTCCCCTTCCTAACATTCTAATCCAAAGAGTTTCATTTGTCCGGGGTAGTTGATGAATCACAACTATGGCTGTCCGCAATGCTGAACCTAAATAGTATATACCCGGTAAAGAATCGGTTTCTAAGGTAGTATTAAAACCAGATAAAATCTCTGGCGAGGCTGTGGGTGTCAGTATCCATAATTTCGGAGTTTCTGTTTCTTGCAGATTTGTTTTATTGCGTTTTGCTTCTCTTTTTAAGACTCCTCTTACTTCTAATAACTTTAACAAACAATCACAAATTTCATCGGCTGAGGCAGGATTGCGAAATGGTTCAAAAATCGCAGGATTAGATGCAAATTTACCTAATAGACCTAAAAGCTGTAAACTAGGATTTGCTTGGGGATAGGGAGAAAAGTAAACATCAATTTCTCGGACTTCTCCTGGGACGCGACTAGGTGCTTGAACTTCTCCATAATTTTTGAGTAGTTCTTCTAAATAGTCTTTGGCGAATTGATCATGAATAAATCTTGTTATATAAATTTGTATTTAATTGGTTATTTTTTGTCAGAAATTAGATATTGAGAGACTTGAAAACCGATTTCGCGGTAATCGTCTAAATGTGGTAAATCCGTGATTTCAATTGTTTGATTGTTTTTATCCCAAATAGCTAATAAAGGTGTTGGTTGGGGGAAAAAAACTATTCCTTCTACTTCCTTAGAAATGCAAGCTACTTGTTTCCCAGCTATTTGTAATCGTAATACATAGGAATCGCAAATCAACTGCTTAACCAAACTCAACCGCGCCCCTTCCCATACCATTATCCCCAAAGCAACCAACAAACCCCACCACTCAAACTTGGACAAACCATTCATTACCTCAAAAAACGGCGACATATCTAGCAAAATCATCCCTTCTTCGCGCCATGCGACAAACAAGCGCACTAAAAAATCACCAAATTTAGCAGCAAAGCCACCTAAAATAATTGCAAATAGAAGAAAGCCAGCCCTGTCAAATATTTTACCAAGCAATTTCCAATTATCCTCGATTTTCCAACCTGTAATTATCTGCCAACCCTTAGCTTGAGGACGACAGATTAGAGATGATGAAAGGTGGCTACGGGGTTGATTAGCGAGTAGAGGTTCACTTTTGGCAAAAGTAAAGGGAACTTGTAATTCTTGGGCAAGAGAACGAACTTTAGCGATCGCTGTTCCTAGATTTGACTCCGTAGAAATCGGTAAAAAGCTCATATCCACAAGTTGTAAATCTATCTGCCAGACTACGGCTATCGGTTGTCCAGATAGCCCTATATAAACCTGACTGCGGCGAATTTCGATTCTTTCCACTTCATGGATTTTAAAGCGTCGGCGAACTGCTTGCAGCAGCGCTTCGCTATCGCTTTTGCCAGTAGGATAAGTCAATTGCCATTGATAACTATTGGCCGTTTTTTCTAAAGTGGCGATCGCTCCTTTGCCGTTGTAATAAATATATCTCGTCAGCCATCGTTCACACTGGCATAGCACCGACTGGATTAAAATCAGCGGAATCAAAAAATCATCCGCAAAATAGGCTAAAAGACAAAAAACACAAAAAGCTACAAACGCGACGGCTTGAAATAAATTATTGTCCGGGGTTTTCCCGTGAATCAATTCTGCCCAAATCAAATCTTCTAAAGCCGATTTCAAGAAATTAACAGCCCGTTTAACAACGATAAATGGCGCAAACACAAGGGCAAAAGCGGGCATAGACTGTTGAGGAATTCGACTTTGAATTAAAATTGTCGTCTTCATGGAAATAATTGTACTTTCAAGAGTTAGGTTAGGAAATAACTCCGTAAGTATTCAGCCGTCAGCGAACAGCTATCAGCAAGAATTGAATTGGTCAGCATTCTGAATATTAATTACTGATGTCAGTCTCCCCACTTCAAAACCCCTAAAATCCGGCTTTAGCTGAATACTTACTTAACTCCCAATTCCCAATCACCAATTCCCAATTACCTATTGTCCCATTGCTGCGCCGCATCCTCCACAGCTTTATCTACGGTCTTTTGTCCTAACATTGCCGCCTGTAAATTCTCGTAAATTGATTTTTGCAAAACCTTAAAATCTTTAAGTTTCGGAGTCAATACCTCCGCTTGTTTTAATTGTGCCGCACTAATCACCCGCCCTTTTTCCGCAGATGTAGCATTAGCAGGAACTTCCTGGAAATAAGTATCAGATAAAGCCTTAACTGTAGAAGGTAGCACATTAGCAGCTTTAGCAAAGGCTAATTGGTTTTCATCATTCGTAACAAATAAAGCAAACTTAACAGCCTGATCAGGATATTTACTATCACGAGGAATAACTATATTCATCACAGCGACATTTTTCTTACCAGTATCACCCGTAATTTGGGGAGCAATTGCCGAAACTTGGGCAACCTTGGGGGCATTATTGGCAATAGTTTTCAGAAATTCAGGACCAGAAGCTAAAAAAGCCGTTTCTCCAGACTGGTATAAATCTATAGCATGACGATGCCCTTGAGTTAAAGACTCTTTTGGCAACAAACCTTTTTTATACAAATCTACCCAATATTGAAAAGCGGCTTTTCCTTGCGGGGTATTAAAACCAGCTTTACCTTCAGTATTAACAAGAGTTACACCCATTTGTACCAAAGATTCCAGCACCTCACCAGAGTCTTGGGGGACAAAGGTAGCGAAGAAAGCATACTTACCAGTTTTATCTTTAATTTGTTGCGCTACTTGCCCTAATTCTGCGTAAGTGGCAGGAGGTTTCTGAATACCCGCTTGTTTTAACAAATCGGTGTTATAAATAGTTAGTCGCGTGGTGAGATACCAAGGAATCCCAAAACTTTTACCATTGAGGCTACTTGCTTGCCAGATATTTGGTAAATAAGTAGAACGGACTTCAGTGGGAACTTTGGCATCTAAATCTAACCAAGCATTTTTACCTGCTAATTGGGATGCAAAGTCAGGATTAAGGTTAACAACATCTGGTGGCGTTTTTGCTGAGACTGCTGTTAGAATCTTGTTCTCCATTGCCGACCAAGGCACATCTACCCATTTAACTTTGATACTTGGGTTTTGTGATTCAAATGTCTTAATCAGACCTTGGAAATAGTCGGTAAATTGCGGTTGGAGTTGCATTGTCCAAAACTCAATGGTGGCAACCCCAGAAGCCGCAGGTTTTGGATTATTATTAACATTGCTTGTGCTACAACTAACAATCCAGCTAGTAAATAAGCCTAGTAATGCTAAACAAAACAGTTGTTTAAATTTTTGCAATCTAATCATCATCGTAGGTGGTAGTATTTTTAGAATTAATCTGGGTAAAAAGAGGATAGAGAATTGTGAAGACTATAGGATATATCAATTGTGGTAATAGGTAATGGGTAATGGTAATGGGTAATGGGTAATAGGTAATAGGTAATTTTCTTCCTTCTTCCTTCTTCCTTCTTCTTCTTTCTTCATCCTGACTCCTGACTCCTGACTCCTGACTCCTGACTCCTGACTCCTGACTCCTGACTCCTTATTTTTGTAATCTAGCGGGTAAAACAGTGGTTAAAGCCTTTACTAGTTTCTTTGGTAAATCCAATAAAGGTATTGGGATTGAACTAGCACCGGAACGGGTGAACGTAGTCCAACTACGTAAACAACGCCAAAACTTAAAAATTGAATCTTTGACATCCGTACCAGTACCAGAAGGTATATTTACTGATGGTCAAATTACAGATCCTGCGGGAATGTCCGAAATCATTCAGCAAGCGATCGCTCAAAGCAAAACTAAAGCTACCCGTGTAGCTACTTGTATCCCAGGAAGAGATGCGATCGTTCGCTTAATTCCCGTTCCCTCGGAATTAGATGACAAAGAATTGCGAGACATGGTACTTAACCATGAAGCCTCCTTATATTTGCCCTATGACCGGGAAGAAGCTGATGTTGATTATCAGAAACTTGGGTACTTTATAGACGAAGACGGCATCGAGAAAGTGCAGGTATTATTAGTTGCGACTCGTAAAGATGTCACACAGACCTATTTGAATACCTTTGAACAGGCAGGATTAACCGTTGATATCTTAGAAATTAACAGTTTTGCCCTCATTCGCACCATCCGTGATCAACTGCGGCTATTTGGCCCAGAAGAAGCAGCCGTATTAGTTGATATTGAATTTGATAGCACAGAAATTGCCATCATCATCAATGGTGTGCCACAATTTTCTCGAACAGTGCCAATAGGAACTTATCAACTACAAGCAGCACTATCAAAAGCCATGAACTTACCCACATCACGGGATATGGATATATTGGAGAGCATGACTATTCCCACAATCTCACCAGATGCAATCAATACCGGGGTAACAGGTAGTAATCCTGGTATGGCTTCTATGTTGAGAGTTTTGGGAGAATTAGCCGATGAACTGCGCCGTTCCATTGATTTTTACCTCAATCAAAGTGAAAATCTAGAAGTCGCACAGATTCTTTTAGCAGGGCCAGGAGGAGGATTACCACAAATTGACGAGTTTTTTACTCAAAGATTGAGTTTGCCCACTACCCAAATAGATCCAATTACTTCTTTGTCTTTGACGGTAGATGCTGAACAATATCCTTTAATTAAACGTCCCGGGTTGGGTATTATTCTGGGTTTAGGAATGCGAGGGGTGTAACAAAATGTACAGTTTAGATATTAACTTTCTTAAAGATCGTCCAGAATATCAAAAGCAATCTGCAACGAAAGTTCAGAAACAACCTATTCAACTAGGGAACTTAATCCCAGTCTATATAGGAGTGGGAGTAGGTTTAGTATTCCCAGCTTTAGTATTTATTGGTTTATCCATCCTGGAAGGGAAAACCACCGAAGTCAACCAAGAAATCGCCAAACTAGAGGAGGAAGGTAAGAGTTTAGATAGTAGAATAGCCAACATTAACAAAATTAAAGCAGAGACAGCCGGCATTTACGTCCAAACCAAAGCCTTAGTCACAGTGTTTGATCAGATACGCCCTTGGTCAGCAATGTTACAGGATTTGCGCGATCGCATTCCTAGCAAAGTGCAAATCGAAACCATCAATCAAATTGCCCCCTCTCCCCCTGGTAAAGATGCCGTAGCTGCCACCACCACCAACACTGCTGGATTCTTAGAAATTTCTGGCTTTGCTATTTCATACCCCTTAGTCAACGATTTTGCCCTCAGTTTAGGACAATCTAAATTCTTCAACAAAGAAGAAACCCGAATTATCACAGCAGAATTAATGGATGCACCAGCCATAACAGGGTTTTCGCCTCCAAAAGCTGATACATCTACATCTAATGTAAAAATTAAACCTATTCAAGTAGTTAAATACACTATTAAAACAGGTTTAAGTAGTGTGCCAGCATCAGATTTAATTCAAGAATTAGAGAAAAAAGGCACAGTCGGACTAGTAGATAGACTTCGTAATATCAAAAAAGTAGGAGTCATTGCCCAATGACATTCAGTGATGATTTAAATTTTGCCGATAAAGGTACAGAGATTCAAAGTTCTGGTCCTGTTGTTTTTGGTGTCACCTTAACACCAACTATTATTGGTGGCTTAGTCGGCTTCTTAGGTGTAGCAGGTGCGGGTTATATGCTATTTAATATAGCACTTCCCGCTTGGGATAACTATCAACAACTGCAAAGCAAACGAGATCAACTCCAAACAGAAGTCGAACAAAAGAAAGCCCAATCCCAACAAATCGGTAAAATAGAAGCCGATTTAGTCGAAGCCAAACAACAACAAAAACAAATCTTAGCTTTATTTGCAGATGAAAAAAGTTTAGATACCCTATTACTAGATACCAGTCGGTTAATAGATTCCAGTAATGGTAAAGCTTTTGGTAATAGCATTAGAGCTAAACTCAAAAGATTTGTCCCGATTTCTGAAAAACCTGTTCTCGTAGAAGATGGCAGTTTTGGGGTAGAAGTTAACAATAAACTCAAGCGCAGTATTATCAATGTAGACATTGAGGGAGATTTTGAACAAACCCAATCAATTATGCGAAACATTGAGCGATTACAGCCTTTATTGTTAGTCAAAAACTATCAGTCCAAATTATCTACACCAGAGATGTCAGATGATAAAGATAACCCTGTACAAATCGGTATCGGTAAACTAACAACAACTTTTGCTCTAGAAGCTTTAATGCCACTAACTCCCGAAGAAACAACCGATTTAGCTGCTAAAACAGCAGCAAAACCGAAAAAATAATCAAATTTGAGGCAAAAGGTAAAATCAAAAATTCTCCCTGTTCCCTGTTATACGTTACAATTTAGACTTTTATTTTATGTGAGGAATGAACTGTGAAACAGTTTCATAATAGTGTTTTCGTATCAAGTGCGGCAGCTTGTGTACTCTTAGCAGCCCAACCAGTCCTAGCACAATTAACACAAATTACTGATGTCAAACTCAATCCCATTGAGGGCGGAATCAGTGTCATTTTAAAAACTGCTGCTGGCGATCGCCCCCAAGTATTTACAACTAAAAAAGACAAATCCTTAGTTGCAGATGTAATTAATGCCCAACTGCGTCTACCCAAAGGTGATAACTTCCGTCAAGAAAACCCCGCACCGGGCATCAAGACTATTGAAGTTAAACAATTAGACACTAACAGCATTCGGGTGACAGTCACAGGTGTTGATGATGCCCCCAGCAATCAGCCCGTCATGCGAAAGGATAATAATATTACCCTTGGCTTTACCACCACCACAAACTCAACAACATCAACTGCTACCAACCCCACAGAAAAAGTATTAGCAGCCCCGGCTACTACCAACCCCACAGAAAAAGTATCAGCAGCACCAGCTACCACCAACCCCACAGAGAAAGTACCAGTAGCACCAGCTACCACATCTGAATATAAACCCGATGAACCCGGTAAACGTCCAGATATCCTAGTCCCTAACCCCCAAGTCACCATTGACGGTAAAATTGCCCAATCCGCAGGACCAAATCAACCTTATAACCAAGCACCTCCTTTCTTACCCAGAGCCGTCGCTCCACCAGTAGGAGATATTACTCAATCGAATATTGATACATCACCCACAGTGATTGATTTAGGTACTCAAGAACGAGTTCCCCGCTTGGTATTACGTGATGCACCAGTGAGAGAAGTTTTATCACTGTTAGCGCGGGCTGCCAATTTAAACGTAGTTTATATTGGTGGTGAAGCAGCAAAAGCACCAGGTGCAGATGCCGGTGCGGAAACTGCAACTAAGCCATCTCAGACTATTTCCCTAGATATAGAAAACGAACCTGTACAAGATGTCTTTAACTATGTACTGCGTTTAAGTGCTTTAGAAGCTAACCGCACTGGACGCACTATTTTTGTAGGGACTAAATTACCTAACTCCACCCGTGATACCGTCATGCGGAGTTTACGACTGAATCAGGTAACAGTGGGAGTGGCGTTAAACTTCTTGGTGGCTTTAGGTGCAGAAAGTGCCGTCAGCAGGGAACGATTAGTTACGAGTGTCAATGCTGTAACCGTTGGGAGTGGAGTAGCTCCCGTGAGTACCCAAACCCAAACTACCACAGAAACAAAAATTGAGACTCAACGGATTGAATATAAAGATTCCACACCTTTACTAAGAGGGTTACAAGCGTCAGGCGATGAGCGTACCAATTCTGTCACATTAATTGGTAGTCCGAAGATGGTAGAGATGGCAGTATCTCAATTAGTACAACTTGATGTCCGTCGTCGCCAGGTGGTAGTGAACGTCAAAATTATTGATGTTAACCTGTTAGGTATTCAAGACACTAACTCTAGTTTTTCCTTTGGTCTTGGTAATAGCTATTTTACCAGTGATGGTGGTGCAGCAACTTTCAACTTTGGTGGTTCTCGACCAGCTACAGCAAGTGAAGTTGCAAACAATGTTAGTGGTGGTCCACCTGTGATTGAAAATCCTTATGCTGGCGCTCAAACCTTCCTAGATTTGAATAACCCCGGTACTCCTATTCCAAACACCGGAATAGGCAATAGATTAATTGTAGACGGTGCGCGTGTCCTTTCAGAAGAGCGGACAGGAGGCAGTGTATCATTCTTGAACCGCAAAGCGGGGGTTTCAGGGAATCCATTTGAAGCCGGTTTCACCGAATCTACACGGGGAACACAAGATATAACTACGGTGACAAATACTCCTGCTGTTCCTGCTGTTCCTGCTGTTGTTGATGCACAAGGTAATATAATTGTTCCTGCCGTTGCCGAGGTTCCTGCCAAGACAGTAACTACGTTCACACCGGGAGTTCTAGGAACAGCAACATCTGCCCTTCCTTCTTTATACCAATTCCCTAAAAAGTTTCTGGCTAGTTTGACAGCACAAGTTACCAGTGGCAATGCCAAGATTTTGACTGACCCTACCCTAATTGTCCAAGAAGGACAGAACGCAACAGTTGCTTTAACTTCAGAAGTATATGGTGGTATTGAACAAATAATAGTTGGTGGTAATTTGACTAGAAAACCTATCATCAAGAACGCAGGGCTAACCCTGACAGTGAGAGTAGAAAGAATTGATGATAATGGTTTTGTTTCTTTGTCTGTTGCCCCTACAGTTTCTTCTCTAGCTGGGACTACAAGTAGTCCTGATGGTGATATTACTCTGTTAGCCGCAAGAAGCCTGGCCTCTGGTCAACTCCGCTTACGAGACGGTCAAACACTCATTCTTTCGGGTATAATTCAAGACTCAGACCGGACAACTGTTTCTAAACTGCCTATCTTGGGTGATATTCCCCTGCTTGGTTCGCTGTTTAGAAGGTCCAACAGAACCAATGAGCGTCGAGAGGTAATTGTCTTACTTACTCCTCAAGTTATGGATGACTCTGAGCGTTCTAGCTATGGTTATAATTACACACCAAGTCCCCAGGTACGGCAAATCCTGGAACGTCGTGGTTTGAAGGTTCAGCCTCGGTAATTAGTACATTTTTTGTAGGTTGGGTTAAGCGACAGCGAAACCCAACAAAAGCTAGAAAACCAAACTGTGTAAAAAAAAGTAAAATCGCTCAAAACTTCTTCACTCTTGCCTTGCCATAATGACAACTTTTAATGCTAATTTACTTAATCTCCTATGCAGAAAACTTTCCCAAGAGTCAAAACGGATGCAGAAATAGAAGCACTTTTAGCAGATGATTTATCAGATTATCTTTATTCTAGAAATTTTCAGCCAGTCACTTTTGAATTTAAGGCTAAAAAAGGAAATTTTAATTACTAATTAACTCCACAGCGTCTCGTCCATCACTATCTTGTAGATAAACTTTGACAATTTCCTCTTTTGCTGTGGGTAACTTTTTACCAACAAAATCTGGATGAATTGGTACTTCCCGATGGCCTCTATCTACTAATACAGCTAAACGAATTACTTCTGGTCTACCATATTCATTTACGGCATTTAAAGCGGCACGAATAGTTCTGCCTTTAAAAATGACATCATCTACAAGTACCACTGTTTTTCCGGTCAAATCAAAGGGAATATCGGTTTTTTCTGGAGTTCTCAAGCCGATTTTATCAAGATCATCACGATAAAATGTAATATCTAAAGAGCCTACGGAAACGCTGACATCTTCGAGAATTTCTATTTGACGAGCTAATGAATAAGCTAATGGTACTCCTCTAGTATGAATGCCTAGAAGTAACAATTGAGATAGATCTCGTGTTCTTTCTATAATCTGAGAAGCTATACGAGTTAATGTCCGACGCAGTTCTTCCGATGAGAGAATTTCAACTACTTTAGTAGACATAAGATGGGTAATTGGTAATTGGTAATTGGTAATTGGTAATTGGTAATTGGTAATTGGTAAAGGTAGGGGTTTAGCATTGCTAAACCCTTACTACAACTAACAATTAACGAATTAAAAATATTGCTAATCCTAACCATAGTAAAAACGCATATCGGGTTAATTGTAAAGCTTGATCAATAGAATCTGGTGTAATGGGATAAATAGCATCTCCTAAAAGTGGTTTTTCTTTAGCTACTCCACGATACCAATTTATGCCTCCCATTTGCACCCCTAAAACCGCAGCATAAGCGCATTCACTCCAACCAGAATTGGGACTGGGATCTTTGATGGCATCGCGGCGACAAATTCGCCAAACTTTTACAGGTTTCAAGGATAATAATGATAAAGTTATCACTGTTAAGCGACAAGGCAACCAAGTTAAACCATCTTCCCATCGCGCACTAAACCAACCAAGATAAGTATAAGGCGCTTCCTTATAACCGACCATTGAATCTAAGGTGCTACTGGCTTTATATGCTAAAGCTAAAGGGACAGAACCAATAACGGGGATGAATGCACCAATAATAGTATAAAAGAGAGGAGCCATTACGCCATCGGTGGCGTTTTCTGTGACTGTTTCTAAAACTGCTCTGAGAATTTCTGCTGCGGAAAGATTTGCTGTATCTCTACCGACGTAATTACTTAATACCTGTTGCGCTGATTCTAATTCTCCATTTGTTAAAGGTTGTAGAACTTCCATTGCTGCATTTCGTAAACTTTTGAAAGCAAAACAACTGGCTAGAAGAATACTTTCTACTGCTATTCCTAAAAATGGATGTACCCATTTGGCAGCTTGAACTATTATCCAACCCACCAAACCACTACCAATTATCACAATTATCCCTAAGAAAATGCCGGCGAGGCGTTGAGAAAGAGGATTTTGACAATATTGGAGGGCAAATTTACTCAAGCGAGAAATTACCCATCCCATGACTTGCACGGGATGAAGCCAACCCCAAGGATCTCCTATTAAGTAATCTAATAATGCAGCGAAAACCAAAACAGCAGATGTCATTTATTCTTCCTTCTTTCTTCTTTCTCCTGACTCCTGACTCCTTCTCCTGACTAAACTACAAAATTGGCTTCTTCTCCTTGAGATGCTTGCCAACTGCGGGCATCATAATAAAGGTCTGCCAGGGTAATATTGTACAAGGCTTCTTTTAGCTTTTGGTTGAGTCTGTTCCAGAGACTGGATGTTACCCAATCTGCTGTTTGAGTGGGTGTGGGATTATTTAAGGGTAAGTTAGTGATATTCTCACCAACTGCTTCTAAAATTTGGCCGATAGATATAAGTGCTGGTTTTTTGGCTAATTTGTATCCACCGTCGCTACCACGAATTGATGTGACTAATCCGGCTCGACGCATTTCTATGAGTAGTTTTTCTAGGTAAGGAGCGGGAATATCTTGACGTTTGGCGATCGCTCTGACAGATTCAGGTCCATATTTTGGACGTAAACTCAAATCTAGCAATGCTTTCACACTATAGTGTCCTCTTGTCGTTAGTTTCATATAGCAGTTATCATTAATTTTATTTTCCCAATCTCTCTCTCCTCACCCCTACCCGATTTGATAATTTTGCAAATTAAATAAGAATACTACATCAGACTCCCATTTGATGCTTGAAAAAATTTATCACATATATAAGGGCTATTTTCTCCTGTTGTCCGTTCTCTGCCTACATCAATAAATTCATATCTTCTTGAGGATTGCTATATCTATAGTAGCTATCAGCATGATCGTAATTATATTTCATATAATTTTTTAACAAAATTGATAATAGTGCAACAATTTTGTCTATGAGTGTAATATACTTGGCTAGGCTGATCCAAAAATTAAAGGATTATGTTCCTATTAGTTCAATGTCAGCTAAAATAAAATCCACTTGACAACTTCAAAAATTCATTTTCGACCTAAGTTGATGCCTAAACAGAAAAAAATTGAACCCCTCGTCGGCGAAGAACTGCTCAAAAAAGTTAAAGAGCTAGAAGCCATCAGCAAAGACGACAAAGCTAAACAGTGTGGCTACTATACCGTTACCAAAAATGGTATAGAGCGCGTCAATATGATGAAATTCTTGAATGCCCTAATTGATGCTGAGGGTATTCAGTTGGATAGTTCACCCAGCGCCAATGGACGTGGCGGTCGCAGTGCCAGCTATAGAATTAGTGTCCAACAAAATGGCAATTTATTAATCGGTGCAGCTTATACAAAACAGATGAATCTTCAGCCTGGGGATGAGTTTGTCATTACTTTAGGGAAAAAACATATTCGACTGCGGCAAGTAGATTTGGAATCCACAGAAGATGCCGAAGTAGAAGCTACAGCCTAATGGATATTCATTAGTTATTTGTAGGTTGTCAGTTGTCAGTGGTTGCATTTTAACCCTGACTGCTGAATAACTGACTGATTACCAAAATTTGGACAATAGGCAACAGGTAATATGTGATAAATCCTGACTACTTTGCCTTGCGAAAAACTTGTATGGCTAATGTCACCCTATTAGCCAACCCCACATAAAAAAGGCTGCTGAATTCAGCAACCTTCATATTTAGCAACATTGTGTTTTTAATCAATAGATGCCAATTTAACGGTCTGTAAAGATTTTGTCGTATCTACAATTTTTTTATTAATTTCCGACTTGATCGGATGACTACTACTAGAATTTATCTCTGGAGATAAGTTGTCTTGTCTCTCATCATAGCTAGGTTCATGGATGATCAGGCGATCGCACGGAATTGTATCCGATATAATCGCACTTGCCATCATCCCAGTATGAACTTCCATCTGTGCTTCTGGAGGCACTTCAAACACCAGCCTTTGTCCAGGAAAGACAACCCTTTCAAAGTACCAGTTAGGAATATTGGAGATACGCGCCACCTGGATTTTACTCGTGGCATTGACGTAGCAGCAGAGAATTTTTCCCGAATGCTCCGGTGGTAGAGGATCTAATATCTGAGCCATAACTGCTGAAGAGCTTATTTGCTCCACAATTTTACATTACATCAGTAAACCTAACACCCGATGATCCCCGGTTACTGTAACTGCGACTACCAACTGCAAGTTTCTGCATTATTTCTATCTAAAGATATATAGAGATTATAAAAATTTTGTAAATAAATCTGTATTTACTTAACAAAATGGAGGATAAATGAGAATCTACATTTCTATTTCCGCTAAAATCTCCGTAAATCCTTTACAGACAAGAATTTCCCCCTATTATCGCCCAAATTTCTCCCCCCTGGTAAGTTGAATTATTCCTTGCATCTATCTTCAGAACTACCACGAAAAATCATCGCTAAATTCATAAACTCGATGTTATGGTAAATGTATATGAAAATTTCGTTCATAAATCCCATCTATATATAACAAGCAAATTTTATGCAGTGCAGTTTTCACATTCACTCTAATTGCTAACGGCAAAAATTTTTGCATACCACAAAACAACTAAAATGTCAAAGATAATGCTAACACCGCAGGGCGGAAGTCAAAAGTCAAAAGTCAAAAGTCAAAAATAATAGTTCATAGGCTTTTTAGTGATTGAGAATGGTTGGCTTATTTACACCGCAGTGTACTAGTTCAGCCAGAAGCAAATTCACAATTCCTCTAGTTTTTCCTCAACTACGGCAAGCATTACAGTTAAACCACGTATGAATGCAACTAAAATCCTCTACGTTCGCCTTCCTTGTAACCCTATCTTTCCCATTGGGGTTGTCTATCTTTCCGATCATGTCCACAAATTATTTCCCCATGCAGAACAGCGGATTTTTGACTTAGGCACAATCCCGCCCCTAGATTATGCTTCCGCCCTAGACCGATGTATTGACGAGTTTCAACCCACCTTACTCGTATTTTCCTGGCGAGATATTCAAATTTACGCCCCAGTAGGTGGACGAGGCGGCAATCCTCTCCAAAACGCCTTTGAGTTTTACTACGCAAAAAACCCGTTTATAAAATTGCGTGGTGCTTTGGGTGGGTTGAGAATTTTTATTGCTTATTATGTAGAACTATGGCGTAATTTGGGATTAGTTAAACGGGGTTTAAAACGCGCCCAAAAATATCAATCTCAAGCCCGTGTAGTCTTAGGTGGTGGTGCAGTTAGCGTCTTTTATGAACAGTTGGGTAAAAGCTTACCACCTGGAACAATTATTTCCGTTGGTGAAGGAGAAACCCTACTCACGAAACTACTCAAAGGTGAAGATTTTCAGGACGAACGCTGTTATGTAGTGGGAGAAAATCAACCGCGTCAACGGCTAATTCATGAACAACCCACACCCCTAGAAAAAACAGTTTGTAATTACGATTACATCGAAACTATTTGGCCAGAATTTAATTATTACCTGCAAGAACAGGATTTTTATATTGGTGTCCAAACCAAACGCGGTTGTCCCCATAATTGCTGTTACTGTGTTTATACAGTAGTTGAAGGTAAACAAGTCCGCATTAACCCTAGTGACGAAGTTGTAGCAGAAATTCGAGAATTATATAACCGAGGTATTCGCAACTTTTGGTTTACAGATGCTCAATTTATCCCCGCCCGCAAATTCATTGATGATGCTGTGGAACTTCTCCAGAAAATCGTTGATTCGGGAATGTCGGATATCCATTGGGCAGCATACATCAGAGCCGACAACCTAACACCCGAATTGTGTGAGTTGATGGTAAAAACAGGCATGAATTATTTTGAAATCGGGATTACCAGCGGTTCTCAAGAACTGGTTCGGAAAATGCGAATGGGTTATAACTTGCGGACTGTTTTACAAAATTGTCGTGATTTAAAATCTGCCGGTTTCAATGATGTAGTTTCTGTTAACTATTCCTTTAATGTGATTGATGAACGTCACGAAACTATTCGTCAAACTATCGCTTATCACCGCGAACTAGAACGGATTTTCGGGGCGGATAAAGTTGAACCTGCTATTTTCTTCATTGGACTCCAACCCCATACCCATTTAGAAGAATATGCCTTTAAAGAGGGTATTCTCAAACCAGGGTATGATCCGATGAGTTTAATGCCTTGGACAGCCAAAAAACTCCTCTGGAATCCTGAACCATTAGGTTCTTTCTTTGGGGAGGTTTGTTTACAAGCTTGGCGACAAAATCCCAATGACTTCGGACGGGAAGTGATGAATATTTTAGAAGCCAAATTGGGTTGTGCTGATTTGGAAGATGCACTTTCTGCACCGATAGAAAAACCAGAGAAACAGTTGGCTAGCGTATCTTAAAACTCCTGGGCGATTAGAAAGATGCCTCCGGCACGCTCCGCGAACGCGGCTACACAAACAAAGTCCGTCTTCACGGACTAATAAATTTTAACCCACGCAGGTGGGTTTTGCCTGTGTAGACGCGGTTTATAACCGCCATATTATCTAACCGCCGTATTATCTAAAATCCCCAATTAATTCCATGTTACAAGGTTCAATTCTCCAACAGTTAGAAGCATCTCACCGCCATAGTGCTAGACCTATTCATTTTGGCGTGTACTATAAAAATACCTTAGTGTCTCTCTGCCATGCTTTGGAGGATCATGTTTTAACTAAAGATAATGATCCTTTGGTAATTGCGGCTTTCCAGCAGGGTAAATGGTATCTGCAAGAGGCTCAAAGATACGCAGATATCGCGCAACACAGCCGAGCAATTGTGATTATGGCAACGGCTGATGCTGGTTTTGCTGAACATTCTACCGGTCAGTTGCCTAATATTGATTTGGTGGGATTAGCTGCTGATGATCCTGTGGCGCAGGAGTGGCATTTGATTATTTTAGCTCCTGACTACACAGCTATGGTAATTTGTCAAGAGTTATCGGCAGATGACTATGGGAAAGATGGTTTGCCAACTTGCGATTTGGAGCGTAAATTCTATGGTTTATGGACATTTGAACCGGAATTGGTGGAGGAAACGGCAGAGTTAGCGATCGCTCACATTAAAGACTATCATCCTGAATTAGCACTCAAACTAAGTCAATATCAACAAGCAATTCACCCAGCTATCTGTCCGGGGGAAGAAGTAGCTACCGTTGTCTCTCGTGTTGTTGATTACCTCAAAACCGGACAAGGTAACTTACCTGTTCTCACCGCATCCCACCAAAAATTTCTAGATCGTAACTTGGTATCTAACGAAATTCAGGCATTTTTGCGGATGGCACAATTGATTGATCTTGCAGATAGCCGCAACCCCGTCGCCGCCTCAGAAGTAGCATCTGTCGCCGAAACAATGGGGCAATTATTGGATTTACCCGCATGGCAAATTAAAAGATTGCGCCTAGCTGCTTTATTACATCGCCTAGATCCACTGCAAAAAGCCGAAAGCCTGATTAATCCCACTCATATAACAACAGCTTATCAGGAACAATCTCCTAGTTGTCCTCTGGCTTGTCCCCTTGTACCAGGAGCGCAAGCACTACGAATTATGCCCCGATTACGAGCTATTGCCCAGATTATTACTCACCAAAGCGAATGGTGGAATGGGAACGGCGAACCCGCAGGTTTAGCTGGTGATGATATTCCCTTAGAATCAAGAATTTTGTCATTAGTAGCAGAATTTCAGTTACAGGTCAATCAGTATAAATACTCGAATAAAGCGGGATCAGAGATATTTGCTCAAGCCTTAGATCAGTGCCGAAAACAACAATCTACCCGCTTTGATCCTAAACTTGTAGATACATTAACTTTATTAGTGATGGGTTTACAACAGGGACTTGATTTACCGATAATGACACCCAAGGTCAGCAGCGGTTTATGGTTACTTGACTCCCGTTGGGATACCGACAGCAAAAGTAATGAGCAGATTTCAGTGTACAGCAAATGAATATAGAAACCATTAGATTAGGGCAAAACAAACACCTTCCCGGTGTAAATTTAGAAGATGAGGATCTATCTCACCTAGATTTAAGGAAGATAAATTTAACAGGGGCTAAACTGGTGGGGACTGACTTCACTGGTTCTAAATTAGAGGGCGGCCATTTTGAAGGTGCAAATTTAATGGGGGCTAATCTGCAAGAAACTGACTTGCGGGCTAACTTGATGGGTGCAAACTTGATGCAGGCTAACTTGACAAGTGCGGACTTACGTGGTAGTAACTTACGAGGTAGTAACTTGATGGGAGCAATCCTCAACGATGCGTGTTTAGCCGGTGCTTTTTTAAGTGGCGCTAATTTGCAGGGTGTGAATTTGCAGAGTGTTGACTTGCGAGGTGCAGATTTACGAGGTGCAAATTTGACGGGAGCTAATCTCAAAGGTGCAGACTTAAGCGGTGCAGATTTGCAAGGTGCTGTACTAATTGAAGCGAATCTTGAAGAAGCAGATTTAAGAAAAGCAAATTTAGCAGGGGCTAATTTAACCGGGGCTAATTTACTTTGTGCTGAATTAGATGAAGTGAAGTTAAATGGGGCAAATTTAGATCGGGTGTGTTTGCGGGGAACAGTTTTAGAAGTCAGGAGTTCGGAGTTCGGAGGAAGAAAGAAGGAGGAAGAAGAAATAAGAATTATGTAGAAGTTGAGAGCCTATGAAATGGAAGGTTAAATTAGCTTGGTTTGTTTTCGGGATCATGTTGGGGTTAGTAGGCATAATTCCTGTTAGGATAGCGATCGCCTTTAACCAAGTTCCTGTACCCCAAGCAATTTTTGTGTTGGGTGGTGATGGTAGTCGGATGGAATTTGCCGCCCAGTTTTGGCAATCTCACAGAAATTTAGATATTTGGGTTTCTGATTTTGATTCTCAACTCAATTATAATCGTCCGATTTTTCAAAGGTTTGGTGTTCCTAACAGTAAATTACGGTTTGATGGCAGAGCGACAGATACAGTCACTAATTTCACAACATTAGTAAATAAATTTGCTGACAATAAGTTACAGCATCTTTATTTAATTACATCGGATTATCATATGCGAAGATCAAGAGCGATCGCTAGTATTGTCCTTGGTAGTCGGGGGATTGTGGTTACACCTGTAGCAGTATATTCGGGTGGATATCAGCCAGAATCCCTAAAACGGGCGTTGAGGGACTGCGGGCGCTCTCTTTTATGGCTTGTAACTAATCGAACGGGAGCTAGTTTCAATCCCCGTATCAAAGAAACTACATCTATTTACAACCTGATTATACAAGTAGTAAACGTGAGAGCGTTCATTTATCGGTCACTTTTCCAGATTTAATATTATTTTTTCCTGACTCCTGACTCCTGACTTCTGGGTTCTCATTCAGGGATTGACTAGTGTGTTAATTTTGTGTATTTTTGGAGGGATTGTCCAGAAAATTATCGGTGTTATCGTAGATTTCACCGAAAACATCTGTTCCAAGCACTTTCTCATAAAAATATGCGACACATTTTGTGCATGAAGTCTTATGGGATAAGAGATTCAGAATTAACACCCTAGGGATTGACTGAAATAGTGATATTGTTATGAGTGTTATTTCCGAGATTTAACAATTCTATGAACATTATCTCCACCTCTATTCCTGATGTCCTTCTCCTCGAACCCAAAGTATTCCAAGACTCGCGGGGCTTTTTTTTGGAATCCTACAATCAAAAAACATTCACAGAAAAACTCGGAATCACAGTCAACTTCGTTCAAGATAATCATTCAAAATCTGAATACAATGTCCTGAGAGGATTACATTATCAACTCATCCAACCTCAAGGTAAATTAGTCCGTGCCATTGTGGGGACAATCTTTGATGTTGCAGTAGACATCAGAAAAAACTCCCCTACCTTTGGACAATGGGTAGGTTACGAACTTAGTGCCGAAAACAAACGCCAATTGTGGATACCAGCAGGATTTGCTCATGCTTTTCTGGTGCTGTCAGAAACTGCCGAAGTTTTGTATAAGGCTACAGACTATTATGCACCAGGAGGCGATCGCTCAATCCTTTGGAATGATCCAGATTTAGCGATAGATTGGCCTTTAAAAACACCCCCAATTCTCTCAGATAAAGACAGCAACGGTCAAACCTTCAAAAACGCCGAAGTTTATGAATAAATCAATATTACTAATAGGTAGTAAGGGACAAGTTGGCACAGAACTACAACATACCCTTTCATCCAACTACAAAGTTATTGCCCTTGCTCGTCCAGAAATAGACCTAACTCAACCGGAAAACTTACGCCAAATCATCAGAGAAAACCAACCCGAAATAATTATCAATGCCGCTGCTTACACCGCAGTAGACAAAGCCGAAAGTGAACCAGAAAATGCTCACATAGTCAACACATTAGCTCCCCAAATTCTCGCCGAAGAAAGTCAAAAATTAGGAAGTTTCCTCATTCATATTTCCACAGATTACGTATTTAATGGCAACAGTAATTATCCCTATCAAGAAACCGATAAAACCAATCCATTGAGTGTATATGGACAAACAAAATTAGCCGGAGAAATAGCAATTCAAAATATTTGCCCTCAACATATAATTCTCCGTACAGCTTGGGTTTATGGAACTCATGGAAAAAGCAACTTCGTCAAAACCATGTTACGACTTGGTAAAGAAAGACCAGAAGTTAGAGTAGTTGCCGATCAAATTGGTAGTCCGACATGGGCGCAAAATATAGCCTTAGCAATTACCCAAATTATCCCCCATTTAACATCAGAAACTGCGGGAATTTATCACTATACAAATAGTGGTGTAGCCAGTTGGTATGACTTCGCCATAGCCATCTTTGAAGAAGCAGAAAAACTCGGTTTTCCCCTAAAAATTGAAAATATTATCCCCATTACTACTCCTGAATATCCCACCCCCGCAAAACGTCCTGCTTATTCCGTCCTCGCCTGTGAGAAAATATCCAAAGTCTTGGGAACTTATTCTCCTCATTGGCGACAAGGACTCAGATTAATGTTAAAAGAACTACAAGAAAAATCTCTATGAAAGCACTAATTTTATCCGGTGGAAAAGGAACAAGATTACGACCATTAACTTATACAGGCGCAAAACAACTTGTTCCAGTTGCCAACAAACCAATTTTATGGTACGGCATTGAAGAAATGGCTACAGCAGGGATTACTGATATTGGGATCATTATCAGTCCAGAAACCGGAGAAGAAGTCAAAAATAAAACCGGAAATGGCGAAAAGTTCGGCGTTAATATCACCTACATTTTACAAGAAAAACCGGCAGGATTAGCCCAAGCTGTCCAGGTTGCCCGTCCTTTTTTACAAGATTCACCCTTTGCTATGTATTTAGGTGATAACCTGATTCAACAAGGTGATTTGAGTTCATTTTTAGATAAATTTACTCAACAACAACCAGATGCTTTAATTCTGTTACGGGAAGTCACAAATCCTAGCGCTTTTGGTGTGGCAAAGGTAGATGAAAAAGGCAGAGTATTACAATTAATTGAAAAGCCAAAAATTCCGCCTTCAAACTTAGCATTGGTAGGGGTTTATTTCTTTTCACCAGTTATCCATGAGGCGATTTCTCTGATTAAACCTTCAGCTAGAGGAGAATTAGAAATTACTGACGCGATTCAATGTTTAATAGATCAAGAAAAAGAAGTTTTAGCTTGTAATCTTGACGGTTGGTGGTTAGATACAGGTAAAAAAGATGATTTATTAGAAGCTAACCGTCTCATTCTTGATACCTATTTAACAAAATCAATTCTCAGTGATGTTGATTCTACAACTCAGATTACTGGAAGAGTAGAAATTGGTGTTGAATCTAAAATTATTAACTGTACAATTCGTGGACCTGTAATCATTGGCAATAACTGTTATTTAGAAAACTGTTTTATCGGTCCTTATAGTAGTATTGCCGATAATTCAACACTGATAGAAACAGATTTAGAACATAGTGTTGTTTTAGAAGGGGCTAAAATCACTGGCATTCAACAACGAATTATTGATAGCCTAATTGGACAACGCGCCCAATTAAGTATTGCCCCCCGTCGTCCTAAAGCATTACGCTTTTTAATAGGTGATGATTCGCAAATTGAATTGACTTGAAGGTAAGAGGTATTCTTCTAGACACTGTACCAATATTCAATAAAAAGGCTGGTTTTAGCAATACTATAAATACCTTGCTACAACTGGCTTTTATATCAATATTTTCTGTCATGATTATTTCTTTTTATCTTTAGGACTTACGCACAAGTTACTAAAAACGAACCACATAAAACACAGAGGAATGAGAGGAGTAAGTATCTACTATTCTATCAAAGTCAACCTTTTCACAATCTTGTTTTATTGCTTCACTTATTAGCTGTAAGTCTTCTTTGGGTGTTGAACCTGCAAACCTTAGTAATTCTTTACCGGGAACACCTTTGATTTTTGAATTTGTCAAACTGCGGGCAAATTCCAGGACTTGATATTGCAAGTCTTGAGGCATTATGTTTAATTGTTCAATAACTTGGTCAGCAATAGATGTAGTCATAGTATTTTTCTTCTAGTATTGTGAAATGTTGTGTATATTACTAAGTATATTTTTCATTCCTTCGGGTTGAAAATTAGCATCACGCATACGAAATAAAATCAAATTCCTAAATTTTTCATATTGTACACCATGCCCAAATTCTCCAACGAAGAGCTTTAAAATTTTTCGTCCAGGAAATATTCTAAGCCAAGAATCATTTTTAAGAGCTTCTAAATATTCCAGCCTATATCTTTCTTCAATCTCAATCAGTTTATCCTTGGAAAGCTCATTTGTCGATACTTTACCAATCCGTTCATAACATCTCTGTACTACTTTTGAAAACTCAGATCCTAACGCTTGAATTTTTGGATCAAAGCTTAGATCAAGTTGTTTTATTAATAAATTATTTACATAATTACGAAGTTTTTCTTCAACTTCAAATCTAATCGAATCACTTGCAAATTTCTTCAGTTGTGCATAAATCTTATCTTCTGTGTAATCTTGAGTAGAAAAATTAATCTCTTGAATAACTTTGATAATAAAATGTGGTTCAAGTAAATAGTTTTCAATGTGATATACATTCCAGGTATAACAATTAGATTCTATGATATCAGATTTATTTTGTAAATTTGAAATATTTATATCACTGTCATTTATAGCATAAACTTTTGCAGATATATCAGCATCACGACTCACTTTTTCTAATATTTGATAAAGGTCTGCAACCCGTTTTTTATTACCACCTGATATGATATTGACTTTAGATGAAAATTGTGGAAATAGCAAGCTCACCATTCGTTTATCAAATTCAGTATCACCCCCACCTTCAAGAATTACAATCTTAGCTTCTGGGAGATAAGCTGATTCTCCTACAAGGCTAATAATTACACGCTTAATGTCCTCATTTGCTTTGATCTCTGTAGCTTGATTTTCACAGAGTGATTCACTAGATGATTGTAGATGAAATACTCTAAAATTTTCAACTCCAACCGCTTCTCTAATAAGGGTATCAGAATGTGTAACTAGCCATAATTGATTTCCTAGTGGTTTACCTAAATGTTCATGATAGAAGTTAGCTAATCCACTTACAAGACGAGGATTAAGGTGTAGTTCTGGTTCATCAATTAAAAGTACAGAATTTTTAGGAGCAGTATTCCATAAACGTAAATAACCATAAAGAACTTCTTTTTCTCCCGAACTCAATTCATTAATATCATGTATTGCTCCAGAGGGAGTTTTGACATCAAATGATATGCTTCCATCAGATTTAGGTTGAGGACCCAAAAATTTTTTACCTGGAAAGAAAGTTTTAAATAGTTCTTTCAAAGTATCAGTTATTTTGTCAGTTTCATTGCTAGATAACCCAGATTTTTCTCTAATAAGCTGACGTAAATAACTAGAAGCAATTGCTGTTTTTAGATTTGAATATTTATTTTGATAATTATATAGTGACGATTGCCGTAATTGATTTTCTGTTGAATCTGAGTTAAGGTTAATACCACCAATTTGCTCACGAGAGTAAACTCGATTTGCGCCATGATAATCAATGATACCAATTTGCTGAGGTTGATAAAGGCGAAATGCAAGTGAGAGAACTTGTGATGGTAATATTTCTTCTTTCCGGTTAGACCATATTTTTATATGACCAATATAAGAAAGCTGATTTAACTCTTCTTTAAAAGATGAAATTTGAACTAAATTAGAATCCTGTATTTTAGGATTAGTTTGATACAATGAATATGCTAGTGATGTTGATGTTGTACTAATAAACTGTTGCGGTAATCTTTCAGAGCTAGAATTGTACCACATTTGATCATTTTCTAGTTTTTCCCATTCATTAAGAATATGATTTTTCTCTTTATCATTAAATAAAAATTCTGCTGTAATTTCCAATGGCTGATTTCGATCTTGCAATAAAGATAATATATCCTCTGATCTTTGATTCAAGTTAATTTGAAATTCATTAAACCACTGCTGCACTTCATTATCCTGATAACCTCCATAGCCCGATTTCAATAGTCGAATTGCATCAAATATAGATGACTTTCCCGAACCATTAGGACCCGCAATTACAACAACATCACCTAAGTTTGTTAATTTGAGGGATTTAATGGCACGAAAATTTTTGATTTCGAGTCTAATAATACGCATGATTCAGTAATTTCAGATTCAAATTGGAATGAGTACATTATACAATATGAAAGTATAAAATATCTAATTTAGCTTAAGTCAACTCTTCTTGAATAGTCTTTATATCTTCCAATAAATCAACTTCATTATAATGTCGTTCAATTTTCCTTTCTCCTAAAAGCTGCTGAAATTCCCAAACAGATAAATTAGCCAAACGTCGTGCTTGACCAAAAGTAAAAATATTCTGTGCGTATAACTGTAAAGCTAATTCCTGACGAATAACCGACTCACCCTGACTTAAAGAATCAGGTGATAATTGTAAATTAATCGAACTCGCAAATTTACTCATATATAACAATATTTGTTATTCATTACTTCATTATACTCAAAAACCTGTTTACATATCTGGTCTTAATAGGACTAAATAAACATATCTTCCTCTACTTGACTATTTTCATCACTGTAATTACAATGTAAGCACCCCTCTATCCCCAAACACCAAAAATGGCTACAGCTATCAAAACCCGAATAGTCAAAATCGGTAACTCTCAAGGGTTACGCATCCCCAAAACCCTATTAGAACAAAGCGGAATTAACTCAGAAGTAGAAATAGAAGTTAAAGGAAATTATCTGATTATTCGCCCAGTTGAACAAGTCAGAAAAGGTTGGGAAAAAGGATTTATAGAAATGGCAGAAAAAGGCGATGATATCTTATTAGATGATATCAACACAACAGAATGGGATAAAGATGAATGGCAATGGTAGTCAACAGATTTGATGTATTCCTAGTTAATCTTGACCCTACCATTGGCAGTGAAATTAAAAAAACACGCCCTTGCTTAATAATCTCACCCAACGAAATCAACCATCATATTTCTACCGTAATAGTTGCACCAATGACAACAAAAGGGCAATCATACCCCACAAGAGTGACCTGTCAATTTCAAGGAAAAGAAGGGCAAATCGTACTTGACCAAATTCGCACAATAGATAAAACCCGATTAGTCAAAATTCTCGGTCAAATTACCACAGAAGAACAAAAAGCCGTTTTGGATATCTTAGCGGAAATGTTCGCAGAATAAATAACTTTCTTTTTCCTCTTCTTCCTTCGTTTCCTTTGCTTCTATCCCTGACGGGACGCTACGCGAACGTGGTTTATTTCTCATAAAACCAAGACGCAGAAAACGCCTTTTGCGTCTCTGCGTGAAATGTTTTCAAAACCCAAAAATTAAAAATCCAAAATCATTTTTTTGAACTTTTAATTGTTTACGTTCCTACTGCACCGGAGTAAATTAAACCCCGCTGGATATCCAAAGTCAAAATTGCACCATCCTTAATTACTTGTGTTGCATCCTTCACGCCTACAATCACTGGTACACCAAGACGTAAACCAATAACTGCGGCATGACTGGTGAGACTTTCCTCTTCAGTAATAATCCCCCCAGCTTTGCGAATTGCTTCCACAAAATCAACACCAGTGCGGGATGCTACTAAAATATCTCCAGGATTAAAGTTGCTGGCATCCATAGCATTATGAACTACCCTAGCGCGACCACTGACAGAACCTTGTCCCAGTCCAATTCCTTGACCGAGTACAGCAGTGACTATTTCTACCTTAATTAAGTCCGTTGACCCAGAAACGCCTTGAAGTGTACCAGCGGTCATCACCACTAAATCACCTTCAGTGAGGAGGTTTTTTTCCTGGGCGACATTGATAGCGGCTTGGAATGTCTGACCTGTAGAAGGTAGTTCTAGCACCAACAGCGGCCTAACTCCCCAGACCATCTGTAACTGTCGGGCGACGTTGACATGAGGTGTAATGGCTAAAATTGGCGTTTTGGGGCGAAACTTAGAAACGTTGCGGGCTGTAGCCCCGGTTTGGGTCAGGGTCATAATTGCCGCCGCGCCCAAATTCTCAGCAATTTGACCAACAGCTTGGCTAATTGCATTGGGAATAGAACGCCTTTTATCTCGTGACAGACGGGAGTTGGTGTTGAGGGTTTCCTCTTGTTCAATGCGTTCGGCTATTCTGGCCATAGTGGCTACAGCTTCCACAGGGAAACTACCAACGGCGGTTTCATTGGATAGCATGACCGCATCTGTGCCGTCTAAAATGGCGTTGGCGACATCGGATACTTCTGCGCGGGTAGGACGGGGGTTGCTGACCATGCTATCTAGCATTTGGGTAGCGGTAATAATGGGAATCCCCAAGCGGTTGGCTGTAGCAATGAGCCGTTTTTGTAGCACGGGTACGTCTTCGGCGGGTAGTTCTACGCCTAAGTCACCTCTAGCAACCATCACCCCATCACACAAAGACAGAATTGCTTCCATTTGTTCAATTGCTTCGTGTTTTTCGATTTTGGCAACTACAGGGACATTTTTGCCGGTGCTGGAAATTAGTTCTTTAATTTCGATAATATCCTGGGGATTGCGAACAAAGGAAAGGGCTACCCAGTCAACACCTTGGTCTAGACCAAACATGAGATCCTCGCGGTCTTTGTCGGTCATGGCTTTGATGGATAGGTATACTCCCGGAAAGTTAACACCTTTGTTGTTGGAAAGTTTACCGGGAACTGTGACCCGACAATGTAAATCACCTTTTTCGTGGTTAATTTCCTCCACTACCATTTCGACTTTGCCATCATCGAGGAGGATATTTGAACCGACAGGAACTTCATCTGCTAAGTAATCGTAGGTAACACAGCTAATATCCTGAGTTCCTTCTACTGGGCGATTTGTCAATATGAAGCGATCGCCTTTTGCTAATATTATAGAACCAGTTTCAAACCGCCCTAAGCGAATTTTTGGACCTTGTAAGTCTTGCAGAATTGCGACTGGTCTATTCAGTTCAAAAGCGGTTTGTCGAATTAATCGAATACTCCGCTGATGATCAGCATGAGTTCCGTGGGAAAAGTTAAGCCGTAGGGTTGTTGCACCCGCTTCAATAATTGCTTTCAGCATTTCTGGACTGCTGGTAGCAGGTCCGATAGTAGCAACAATTTTAGTTCGGCGCTGAGAATCTTTTAATTTCGTCATGGGATGGGTTCAAGATTTTTGGGATCTACCGGGGAATTTGTGGTATAGATTTGATATCGTACACTAATCTGATCGGCAACCTTCCTATCAGAGAGTTTTTTATCTAAAAGCACTGGTTTAGCAAAGAATCATAACCTCATTTATTGATTCTTCAGCAGGACTGTGGATAAATCTTGCTTCACATAACTTTACTCTTCACTAAGATTAATAGTATGATCCGTAAAGATTGATTATTAAAGGAGTTAAGAATGATCACGTCGGAGGCACAAAAGCCGCTGACAATTCCCCCCAAAGAACTTTTATCACCTCCTGGTGATTTTAATCCCACACTATTAATGTTTTTAGTTGTGGTGATAATGTTGGTTTTGTCTAACTTTGGGTATTGGCTTTGGGAATGGCCGCATTGGTTGTGTTTTAGTGTCAATACTCTAGCACTTCATTGTTCAGGAACGGTGATTCATGATGCTTGTCACCAATCAGCCCATCGCAATCGAATTGTTAACGCTATGTTAGGCCATTGTAGTGCCTTGATTTTAGCTTTTGCTTTTCCAGTATTTACACGAGTACATTTACAGCATCATGGTAACGTTAATCACCCTAAAGACGACCCAGATCATTATGTTTCTACAGGTGGTCCCCTGTGGTTAATTGCGGTCAGATTTTTGTACCATGAAGTATTTTTCTTTCAAAGACGGTTATGGCGTAATTATGAACTACTAGAATGGTTTATTAGTCGCCTAATTATCATTACTATTGTTTATATTTCTGTCCAATATCATTTTTTGGGCTATATTCTTAACTTTTGGTTTATTCCCGCTTTTTTGGTAGGGATAGCATTGGGGTTATTTTTTGATTATTTACCTCACCGTCCTTTTGTCGAGAGAAATCGCTGGAAAAATGCCCGCGTCTATCCTGGTAAGGTTCTCAATATCCTAATTTTGGGGCAGAATTATCATTTAATTCATCATCTTTGGCCTTCGATTCCTTGGTATAATTACCAGCCGGCTTATTATTTGATGAAGCCATTATTGGATGAAAAAGGCAGTCCACAAACTTCTGGGTTATTGCAGAAGAAGGACTTTTGGGAATTTGTCTATGATATCTTCATAGGTATTCACTTTCATCACTGAATTTGGTGATTACAGCGGTTATTATGCCTGATGCAATATAAATTAATTGAGGGCGGGGAGACCCCGCCCCTACAGGTTTTATGATTTGGACGGAAATTGATACCCATATTAGTCAAGTTACTGGCGAAAAATTTGTCAGTCAGCAGCATTTATCCATTAGTGGTGGATGTATTAATCAGGGTTTTGCTATTAGCGATCGCCAATTAACTTATTTTGTTAAACTGAATCAAGCTTCTCAAGTCTCAATGTTTGCAGCGGAAATGCTTGGTTTACAGCAAATGTCTACCACAGGAACTATCCGCGTTCCTCGGCCAATTTGTTGGGGAACTACAGGCGATTTTAGCTATCTTGTCTTGGAATGGCTAGAAATGACCACTGGTAATCATCAATCTTGGCAAGAAATGGGACGCAAATTAGCAGCCATGCACAAGATTACCAGTAATCAAGGTTTTGGCTGGGATATTAATAATACTATTGGTTCTACACCGCAAATTAACAATTTTTCTCACTCTTGGATTGAATTTTATATTCAACACCGTTTGGGTTATCAATTTAAGTTAGCAAAAAAACGCGGTGGCAGTTTTCCATTAGCAGAAAAACTATTAGCAGTTATTCCCGAATTATTAGCAAATTATCAAGTTCAACCGGCTTTAGTACATGGGGATTTATGGGGAGGAAATGCAGGTTTTACAGTTGAGGGTGAACCAGTAATATTTGATCCTGCAACTTATTTTGGTGATAGAGAAGTTGATATCGCCATGACAGAATTATTTGGAGGTTTTCCGCAAAGTTTTTATCAAGGTTATGAAGAGATATATCCTTTACAGCCAGGATATGAAACTCGAAAAACATTATATAATCTGTATCATGTTTTAAATCATTTTAATTTGTTTGGTGGTGGTTATAGTTCCCAAGCTAATCGGATGATTGAGAAAATTTTAAAATCATCAAGGTCTGAACTATGATATTTATATCCCACATTCCGCAGATATTGAAGCAGATTAAATAATTATGAATTGTAAAATTGCAAAGCCTGAAAAGATTATCTGGTAATCATTTCAGGCTATTTTTTTGTAAAATACCACATTCAGCAGATGTAGAACCAGCTACTCCTGCGCCAAGTCTTGAATATATCTTTGAAGCAAGGTAGGAGATGTATCAAGGTGATTACTTGTAACTGTTCACACTCCCCCACTAAAAAGGAATTAGGAAGTAACAGGGATAGGAG
>NZ_VIKX01000167.1 GCF_009711935.1 Dolichospermum sp. UHCC 0259
CTCCTATCCCTGTTACTTCCTAATTCCTTTTTAGTGGGGGAGTGTGAACAGTTACAATTTATCTTATCAATTATCCCAAAGTCTCTATTTCTCATAGACAATAAAATAACAACATCCTGTACATCCTCTAATCCTGGATATCCTGATTCAGACAAAAAAATCCTCAAAATCCCCACGTCAAATAAACAACAACATCCTGAAAATCCTAAAATCCTGGACATCCTGATTCAGACAAAAAAAATCCTCAAAATCCCCACTGCAAATAAACAACAACATCCTGAAAATCCTAAAATCCTGGACATCCTGATTCAGACAAAAAAAATCCTCAAAATCCACACTGCAAATAAACAACCACATCCTGTAAATCCTAAAATCCTGGACATCCTGATTCAGACAAAAAAATCCTCAAAATCCACACATCAAATAAACAACCACATCCTGAAAATCCTTGAATCCTGGACATCCTGATTCAGACAACTTAAACCTGGTATCTAGGATTAAAAACCTTCTTATATTCCAACTTCAACCCACCAAAATTAATCAATAAACCAACAGGAAAATTATAAGCCACCAAATAATTTTTCGCTTGTGCTAAATGAACATCTTCCAAAGAAATAACCGCTTTCAACTCCACCACAACCTGATTTTCAACTATAAAATCCGCCCTTCGTGTTCCTACTTCAATTCCTTCATAATAAATTACTTGTTCTACCTCTCTTCCAAAACCTAAACCTGATTTTTGCAATTCAATTTCCAGACATCTTTGATAAATAACCTCCTGAAAACCATTTCCCAAAGTTCGGTGTATTTTCATTGCACACCCATTAATGATATATGTGATTTCATCTAATTTTTTATTTTGGGTATTAGGTGTGTTCATTGATTTACATGATTGTTATTTGTAAGTTATTCGTGGGATGCTGAAATTGTAATTGTCTGAATCAGGATGTCCAGGATTTTAGGATGTACAGGATTGTTATTGATGAATTGTCCGTGAATATTGAAAGATAAAAAATGATAATTACAATCACAGAATATTATCTATACCTCAATTTTAGTAATGATAGTAATTGCAATTAAATCATCCTCTACAGTATTTAATTGCTTAACTACATTACTGTTTCCTGCGTGTAGATGCGTTAAAGTATCAGTATCAAGTAAGTACATTAAATCTCTTCATCCTCATCAACTTCTGCTCTTCCTCTTGCTTCATAAATAGATGCTCTTAAATCAGCTAATGAATCATCATCAGCAAAAGTGCCAGCTTGTTGAATGAGAATATATCGGTGAGATGGAGAACTTAACCATTCATCAATTGCAACTTTTAAAAATCTCCAGTTATTCTCTATTTTTTGTCCGGGAATATTCCCCAGTAATGTTTGACGAATTACCGCTTCTTGAGGTAAACGCAAATATTCGGCAACTTCATCAATTGTGAGAACTTCTGGTAATGTTATTTGACTCATAAGGATTGCCACAACCTTGTATTTTTGTTAATGTTTATAGTTAATATTTCAAGTCAAAATGTTGATTTTTTGGCAAAATCATCAAAACACCGAAATCTTCCTGCTTCAAAATCATCTAATCCTTGTTGAATACCTTGAATAGCTGCTTGTGAGTCTTCTAATTCCCAGTCTAGGATATTTTTTAATAATTCAGCCGCAACTAAACTGATATCTTTTCTTTGTTGGGTTGCTTTTTCAAGTAGTCTTGCTTCTAGTTCTGGAGTTAGGGAAATAGCGATCGCCATAACTGTATATTTTGGTGAAAGTTTATAAATATTATAACATCCTGTAAATCCTAAAATCCTGGACATCCTGATATGGCTTGCGCCACGCTACGCTATCAGACAAAAAATCCAGATTAATAGTGTATAATAAAGATAAACCTCACCAAAGGTATATATAATTATGAATACATTAGAAAAATTAGAATTGCTCAGTGAAAACTGTAGAGACAACACAGAATTAGAAAGAATTATTGGGCAACTCCTAAATGTAATTTTAACTCGTCATCGTCAAAAACTAGCTACATATAACTTAGATATAGATAAGTTTGAAAAAAAATATCAACTCACTTCTGAACAATTTATAGAACAATTTAACTCAGGAAGTTTAGGGGATGAAATGGATTTTTTTGAATGGTTTGGTTTATGCGAACTTCGCAAAGATATTTTAACAAAAATCCATAAGTTAGAACAAGCCTTATGAAAAATATTAAAAACGCTGATGATTATTTAGCTTGGATCAAATCTATAATTACACTTTGTCCAAAAGCTGTAAATTTTAAAATTCTTAGAGAAGAAGCACAAACTGATAAAGGTTTATGGCGTTATCGTGTGATATTAAAAGATAGTAGTTTTTTAGAAATGTTTGAGTTTTTTAAAATAGAATCTGGACAAGTAGAAATAATTAAATATAGTTTTCATTGGCAAACTGAAAATAGAGAACTAATAAAACGTTGGGATAACGCACCCCATCACCCCGAAATTGCCACCTATCCTCATCATGTACATGATGGTTCTGAAGACTCTGTTTTTCCCTATTTACCTGTTGATATTGAAGATATTTTTAAACTCCTTTAATCCTGGTTATCCTGATATGGCTTGCGCCACGCTATCAGACAAAAAATATTTAAAATTATTAATTTAAAAATTTACTATGTTATAATATAGAAGTTATCAAAATTATTAAAATAATTCTATGATGACTCAAGTAATGATTCAACCCTCATACTGGATAGAATCTGGAATTGAAATCAGCAAAGTCAGAAATTTGAACTTGTTTAAATTCACTCCAGAATTACAATCTAGGTTAGAAGAACTTGCTGATAAAAATAAAGCAGGAATGTTAACTACAAAAGAAGAAGCTGAACTAGCAGGAATATTAGAACTGGACAGGATTTTTACTTTATTGAATGCAAAAATAATTGCTGAATCATGACAGTTAACGAGACAACTAAAAAATTAGTCAGAGAAAGAGCAAAATTCCTTTGTGAATACTGTCATTCTTTAGAAGAAGCAAGTGCAGCGTTATTTGCTATTGATCATATTATTCCCCAGTCTCTTCCTGGTTCATCAGATGATCCTGATAATTTAGCTTTAGCTTGTCAACGTTGTAACGGATATCGCTATAATTTTACAACTGGTATTGACCCGGAAACTGGAGATTTAATTCCTATATTTAATCCTCGAAAACAGAAATGGTCAGATCATTTTCTTTGGTCAGCAGATGGTTTAAAAATTATTGGTATTACTCCTACAGGAAGGGCTACTTGTAATCGCTTAGACCTCAATGATGATAGGCATAATGAAGGTTCTATTATCAAAGCGCGTCGTTTTTGGATAAAAGGTGGTTGGCATCCACCAGATGAAGACCCGCGACAAAGTTGAGAAACCCCAGCACTTTCACAATAATATAGATGATGATCAAAATGTTGGGTTTCACTGCGTTCTACCCAACCTACAGTTTGTATGGTTCGTTGGTAATTTGTAGGTTATGGATGGGATTTTGAAACTTTCATTGTCAGAAAAAAACATCTTAATCAAAAATAGACATAACTTTAATACCAACTACTTTGTGCATCGGTTTTGTTTTCTTTTCAGTAGTAATTAACTCCTCAGCATCAACAGAAAAAGCAGCAGCTACATGAAGTGCATCCATAGCAGCTAATCCATACCGAGAAGCAATTTTATAAGCCTCTTGTACAATATAAGTTAAATCATTTGCCCAGTAGATAACATCATTAAAAAACTCTTCATAAAATTGATATTCTTCCGGTTGCTGATGATAAACTGCTTTAGGACTTACCTCCAATCTGACAAACTCACTAGCAGCAAATACCCGGTGTGAGTCTGATAGTATTTCTAATGCTTTTTCTGCAATTAAACCAGTACCATTCGTTGCACTCAATAACACACCCGAATCAATATAAGTTATAATCATTATTCTCTACCTTGGATTCCACCCCTACGATCAGCTAATTCTTTTTCTATTTCATCTGCATTTAATAAAGGTTTACCAGATGCAACAATTTTAGACCGAATTTCTCGTAAACGTTCCCCCAAAGGCGGTTTTTTGGCAGTGGTTTTCAATTGCATAAATTCCACAAATTTTAAGACTTCCTGTTGTTTATCCTGGGGTAATGATCGCCACTTTGTTAATAATTCTTGTTCTGAAATCATTGATTTTTACCCAATTCAGTTAATTGTCTTAAACCTTATTTTCAATAATAGCAAATCTCACATCAAATTAAACCATGTTCTGCTGCTTTTTCGCGTAGTCTTGCTTCTAGTTCTGGAGTTAGGGAAATAGCGATCGCCATAACTGTATATTTTGGTGAAAGTTTATAACTGTTATAACATCCTGAAAGTCCTCTAATCCTGGATATCCTGATTCAGACAATAAAAAACCCGCTACAGGAATCCTATAACGGGTAAATTTATTAATTGCAGTTATGGTTAATCTTTAGATACAGAACTTATACCATCCATTCCAAAACAGCTTCATCTTTAGTATTAGTATTACGAGAAGGTGTTTCGCGCTCAAACTTCATGTGAATAGAACGGGTTTGTTCACCATCAGCCGCAACAGCTAAAATTGGGTAGTCAATTAAACCATCTTGGAAAGACATTTGGAAGCGGAATGTACCATCCGAATTAAGTTTAATGGGACGACCACCAATGGTTACAGTTGCATCAGGTTCGGTTGCACCGTAAACAATCAACTCAGCATCAGCAACTAACCAGAATTTGCGAGGACGCGCAGGAATAGCAGAAGCGGAGAAACCGGACATTCCCACACCGGACATAGTTAAACCAGATACGGTAGGAATAGCCCACATACCTACACCAGATGGGAAAACGTAGGAACTGAGAGCTTGTTCGGGAGCAGCAGAACCGGGGATGTGCTGCATAGAACCGAATATAGAACCTGCAACTCGTTGAGCTTCAGCGGACTCTGCTAGATCAAAGATTTGTTCGTAGATGGGATTTTCACCACTCGCGGACGCAGTAGCAGTTGGTAATTTCTTGGATGGGGGAACTAGTTCGTAGAAGGTCTTACCACGTAGGTCTTCTTCAAAGTCTACAGTGATGAAGACATCTTCAATCCAATCTGAAGGATAAACGGGGGGAATATGCACTCTCGCGGAACGCGCTAATACTAACCAACCACCATCAGCGGTGCGATAACCCACATCTATCACATAATCGCGATCGCTCACAGGAATTGGCAAATACCATTCTCTCGCTAGTTCATCAGCAGGGTATTCTTGAATACTGTGGGGACTTTGATAATCTAGATCAACATCAGTAACATCATAAATCCGCAAAGCTAGGGTTTGTCCACCTTGACGACGAAGTGCTTCTTTATGGTCGTTAGGAATATCCCAGTAAGTGTAAGCCCATTGAGGATCACGAGGTAACAGCACAATCCGACTGTCACCATAACCAGCAGGTAAATCTGCTAGTGCTTCATCAACATCAGCGAGAGAACCACCAGTGCGATCTTCTTGACCTAACTCAAATTTTGCTGCTTCCACGGTTTCTTGTGCCTCCAGATTAGGGGATGAACTGAGCGAGAATTTACTATTTTGAACGTCTTCAATTGATGCTAATAACTGCGATTTCCGCATTCTGCTGTAACGAGATATACAGTATTCACTGGCAACTTTGCGTAATTGCCGTAGGGTCATCTCTTCTAGCGGTGGGCGTTCTTTTGCCATTGATTTGGACTCCAGTAGTTTGAAAGGTAAATTATTGTTTCCGGGTTAAAAAAAGTTTGATGAAATATCATCTACCCAGATTTTTTTATTCCTGACTCCTGGTTTTGCCCCAGTTTTAAATTTGTTTACTGTTTGTTTTTTTATTAAGATACCAACTCATCGAAATTCCTGGTTATGCCGTTGTTTTGCATTTATTGAGGATTGCAAAGAGTTGTTAAGTAAATATTAACCAGTAAAACTATCTAGGGATCAAGGGGTCTAAAGATAGGTTTTACTATATTTCACGTATTTATCAGCCCTGCGGGGATCAATATGTCAGGAAATCTTAATATATTGATCTCAGCTAGACCATTACTGTCAAGGTTTGATGACATCAAGGGAGGAGTCAGGAGTTCAGGAGTTCAGGAGGAAGAAGAAAGAAGAAAGAAGAAAGAAGAATCGTTTTCACCAATGACCACTGACAACTGACAACTGACCACTGACAACTGACCAATTACAAAAAATTCTGCATCACCGACATTTTCTGAATCAGCCATTTGCCTTCTTTGCGAACCAAATCATAACGAACCCGCAAGTTTTCATTAGAAGACTTTTGCTGCTGACTATTTTGATAGAAATTGGTAATTTCTTGTACCTGAGCGTCTACAGATACATAATCTTGATCTGTACCTTTTTTAGAGACAGCGACTATTTCTACATTATGCTTATATTGGCGATGGCGTTGATCTTCTTGTTCTTGCTGGGCTACTGACTGCCATTGGGATAAAACTGTACCTGTTAAAATTTCTTTTAAACCATCAATGTCATGATTTTGCCCTAAAGCTGAGGCTTTGGCAGATAACCAAGTTTCAATTACCTCCTTTGCTAACTCTTTGGTCAGTTCTTCGTTACTGGGTTCAGGTTCGCTGTTGGGGTCAGGAATAGTAGTGGGTGGTTGATTTAGTTGTATTGCTAACTGTTCTCCCTTTAATGATGGACTAGGAAAGAAGATATTTTTGACTAAGCCAAAAGTTGTTGATACTAATAGCGAAAAAATTAATAATCCTCCCAATGAGAAGAAAACTAGCCAAACTAAGCGCGTTTTTGGATCTAGACTACTGAGAAAATTAGTTTGAGACTGGATGAATCGCTGAGGAAGGTTATTAGCAGTGGGTTTGCGTCTTCTACGTTTGGGAGACTGGTGGTTTGTTGCTGCGGTCGAATGATCATTAACTGAATGTGTTCTTCTGTTTGGGTTGGGTGCTGTTAAGGGTATTTGTGATCTTTGATTTCCCGTACTTCCATCCGTTGATGGATGATTCCATCTCGGTATAGAAACCTGGGAAGATTCAGGTTGAGGTCGAGGATGGGTTTCTGGTAACTCAGGATTGACTGGTTGATGATGTCGTGGTGTTTGTGTGGTGTGATTATTATGGTGATTGGAATGATGAATATCTGGCTGGGGAAAGGATTGATGGTTAATTACTGCCCATTCATTGGTGATTTGGGCATCGTTGGGTAAAGATTCTAGATAAGCTTGTACTTGTCTATCAGCAAAGTATTCTTTTAAAGAGGCTTGCTGTTTTGCCAAATCTCGAAAGTGAGGAAATACTTCTTGCTGCAACCATTGTTCACTGTATAAGCATAGTCCAGGTAATAGGTCTGGTGAGTCTTGGGATTTTTCCCGAATAAAAGCTAAGGCTTCATATTCTTGACTTAGTTCTAAAACGCGGGTGGCTTCTTCGGTTTGTCCCATGAGTAAAGCACAAAGGGATTGTTCTAAATGCACGTCTTGGCGTTTGCCCAATTGCATTAATAGTTGCTTGGCTTGACGAATTAATGCTGGTTGGCGTTGAGCAAAACCTCTGGCGATTAAGGAATATACTGCTAAATATGTGGCCACGGCTGATGGGCGTTTACTTTCTAATTCAAAGAGTTTATGCTGTTCTGAAACTGTTAAATAATGGCGAATTTGTTGAATAAATCGTAAAAAGTCATCTATGTTGAGTCCTGATTGATCGTTGCCTGTGCCATCAATGCCACCACGATCTTCTAAGATACTTTGTAATAATTCTAATCCTTGCCGACGTTTGGGAATCTGTGTTTGTGGTAGTGCTAATAGTTCCAAGATGCGATAGGGACGCAGTTTGTAAAGATCAGCGGTCATTTCGGCGCGGACGCTGGGAAAGAGACCTTCCCGTGCTAATAATTCCTCACCTGTTTCTAAAGATATGGCCGCATTTTCATAATGACCTTGTTGCCATTCTTCTCGTCCTAGTTCTAGACAAGCTAGGGAGACGGTGAGGATAATGTCTGGTAGGTCTGGATTTTCAGAAGTTTCTGTTTGGGTAGCACGATGACCTGTTTTGAGACTAACTGGACTAGGTTTATTAACTAGGTACGGGCGACCAAGTTTTAATACTAATTCATATTCTCCTAGTTCTTGGAGTATTAACAAAGAACCAACAAATCGCTCTGGGGTGATTTCGATGCTGAGACTTTGAGTCTCTTGGTCTTTGGGGTTGGTATCTACTAGGTTTTCTTGTGAAAGTGTGTCAGCATTTTTGTTAGGAGTATAAACGTGAGCTAGATAAAGCTGATCGTAGGCTTTGCGCTCGTCGGTATCTAATAAAACCATATAAGCTTCTTCAATCAGCTTCTTGCGAGAAGATATAGAGGTAGTCGAATATTCCCGTCGGGGCAATTGGACAATGCGATCGCTGTATGCCTGTCGCAATTGTTCCTCATTTGCCGCCAACGGTAATCCTAGAATTCGGTAATAATCAAGCGGAATTCGCACAGCTTACGTCCCCTGCACTGTGTTCTCGTAGCTTCTTGTAAAAATTAACATAATTTACCTGGAGCGTTCCAGGCTTCTAAAACCGTCCCATAATCATAGCCTGATTAATACCGTGTTGACCTAGTACAATAAGTGTAGATAGTAACAGATATCTGATTCTTTGCCGTTAATTTTTTTATATCTTCAGTTTAAGGTCACTGTATCAGGAGTCGGGAGTAGGGGAAGTAGGGGAAGTAGGGGAAGTAGGGGGAGTAGGGGGAGTAGGGGGAGTAGGGGAAGTAGGGGAAGTAGGGGGAGTAGGGGAAGTAGGGGGAGGAAGAATGGTTTTCACCAATCACCAATCACCAATCACCAAATTTTTAAACAATCCATTCCGAAGCCCGCTCACCTAAGTCAAGAGGTATGCTAACTGCTTTACCAAGACGAGGACGCTCTTTAGTTTCTAGAATAAAAGTTTGTACTTGTTGTATTCCGCCTAAAGCATTAAGATAATTGGCAATGCTGTCCAGATGATCTTGATAATCTGTTTCGCTCATGGGAAAAGAAACTTGTCCAAAGTATTTCCACATGATTTGCAGAAATATTTTGCCTTGGGTGCGGCGAAACTGGACATCATAAGGTTGTCCCCATTTATCAATCAACAGTTGGCGTAATTCCTTTCCGGTCATAGTAATTTTGGTAATTGGTAATTAGACAATTATTTCTCCCTACCCCCTACTCCTCTGCTCCCCTGCTCCTCCGCTCCCCTGCTCCCCTGCTCCCCTGCTCCCCTGCTCCCCTGCCTCTTCCCCTTAGCTTATCTAGATTTTACATTTAGTTATGATATTAAGTTCCGTGACTCCAGTATGATAAGGATATAAAGAAATGTAATGCTAACGAAAGAGATGCTCACTATGTCTTGCAACTAAGAATTATGGCATCGCTGTGAGCGTTATGATTTCAATTCAGATGAGAGTGGCTCTTGTGCTGGTACTCTTATCAAAATGATTAATAAATTACACAAACAGCGCGGAGATTATGGCTCAATTTTCAGAATCAGCAGACGTTCCCGATATGGGTCGTCGTCAGTTTATGAACCTGCTCACTTTTGGGACTGTTACCGGAGTGGCATTGGGTGTATTGTACCCTGTTGTTAACTACCTTATCCCTCCTGCTAGTGGTGCTGCTGGTGGCGGTACTGTAGCCAAGAATGAACTAGGTAATGATGTTAGTGTTAGTCAATTTCTAGACAGCCATAGTGTGGGCGGTCGCAGTTTGGTGCAAGGACTCAAGGGAGATCCTACCTATATTGTGGTGGAAAGTAAAGAAGCGATCGCTGACTACGGGATTAATGCTATTTGTACCCACTTAGGTTGTGTTGTACCCTGGAACGTGGCTGAGAATAAGTTTAAATGCCCTTGTCATGGTTCACAATATGACGCTACTGGTAAAGTAATTCGTGGTCCTGCACCAAAATCCCTACCTCTAGCCCATGCCAAAGTAGAAGACGACAAAATTCTACTCACACCTTGGACAGAAACCGATTTCCGCACCGGCGATGCCGCTTGGTGGGCTTAAATAGTTAGTCTCAAGTCAAAAATCTAGAGCTTTTAATCAACTCTTGACAACTGACAACTGACAACTGACAACTGACAACTGACCACCGACAAATGACTTTATAGAGATGAGAAATGCCCTTACACCTGCGAGGTTAACTCGCACTGCTAAAGCAATGGTTAAAACATTGCTAATAGCGATCGCTACTGTTACCTTTTTCTTCACTAGCGATATAGCCGTCCCACAAACTGCCGCCGCCTACCCCTTTTGGGCGCAAGAAACCGCTCCTGCAACCCCCCGCGAAGCCACAGGGCGAATTGTTTGCGCTAACTGTCACCTAGCTGCTAAACCCACAGAAATAGAAATTCCTCAATCTGTACTTCCTGACACCGTATTTAAAGCCATTGTCAAAATCCCTTACGATGCCACCGTCCAACAAGTTGGCGCTGATGGTTCTAAGGTGGGCTTAAATGTCGGCGCTGTATTAATGTTGCCCGAAGGCTTCAAGATTGCCCCAGAAGATCGCATTCCTGAAGAAATGAAAGAAGAAGTGGGTGACATGACATTCACCCCCTACAACGACAGCACAGATAATGTCGTCATCGTTGGTCCATTACCCGGTGAAGAATATCAAGAAATCGTCTTCCCCATTCTTTCTCCTAACCCCGCTACAGACAAAAAAATCCACTTTGGCAAATACTCTGTTCATGTAGGCGGTAATCGCGGACGTGGACAAGTTTACCCCACAGGTGAAAAGAGCAATAATAACCTATTCAACGCTTCTGCCGCCGGTACAATTAGCAAAATTGCTCAAACAGAAGATGAAGACGGTAACGTTAAAAATCTAATTAGCATCACAACCGCAACTGGTGATGTTGTTACCGATACAGTTCCCGTTGGACCCGAATTAATTGTCACTGAAGGACAAGCCGTTGCCATTGGTGATGCTTTAACCAACAACCCCAACGTTGGTGGTTTTGGTCAAAGAGATGCAGAAATTGTTTTGCAAGACTCTTCTAGAGTTGCATGGTTAGTTGCTTTTATCTGTTTGGTGATGTTAGCACAAGTAATGCTAGTCCTCAAGAAGAAACAAGTAGAAAAAGTCCAAGCTGCGGAAATGAATTTCTAAATCATAACTATGATTTGTTTGATTGATTTGATTTAGATAATTCATAAATCGGAACAATCACTGTTCAGAATGATTACAAATTCTTGGCAAGATCATCCGTTATTTGACAGGCTTTTCGCCTGTCTTTTTTCTTATAATGGGTAACAAACCGATCAAATTTCTCAAGTCCAATAATCTCAAATAAACCGAAAACCTAGATAAATAATGCGACAGAATTAATTACACAATTGATTTTTCTGTTCCCTCTCTCAAAGAGTGAATTTAATTTTGTCCGACTACTTCTATTAAGAGTTTCAGTGTTAAAAAAGTGAATCAATACAAACCTATCACTTTCTGAAATTTAAAACTATTCCTACATTGATCTAATTCTTCCTCCTTCTTCCTTCTTCCTTCTTCCTGACTCCTGAATTTTGCTGTATGTTTACCAAAAAATGGATTTTTTTATCTTTATTAACTCTTCCTATAGCTTTAATATCAGGTTCTCAAAATGTGATAGCTAATTCAGCAGCAAAACAATCTGCTAATTGTTCTCGTAAAAATCCTCAATTTAGTATTGAGTTTTTTCAAACTAATAATAATGGTCAAAAATATAATAAAGGCATCAATCATGTAATTATTTTTAATCCTCAATCTCCAGAATTAGATTTTAAAGTAAACGTAGGGTTATCACATCAGATTTACGCTAAAGATTCTAGAGGCAGATTTCGTCGAGAATATGTACCAAAACAATTTCGAGAAATCATCACCGATGCTAATTCTCAATTAAATGGCAAATCACCAATTGCCGCCATTAATGCTGACTATATAGATCCAAAAAACCAACCTCAAGGCTTCAATATTTCTCGCGGTGTCGAATATTCAGGAGCATTTAAAAATAAACGTTCTTCCTTTGGCATCTCAAAAGGAAATCCCCAACAACGAAAAGCAACTATGGGAACTGGTAGAAGAGCAGCAAATATTCTAAATTACAATATGGTAGGAGGTAATGGCAGATTTTACAATCAAGGAAAATTTAAAGATATTTGCCAAGCTTTAGGGGAATTTGCTTGTAAAGGTGCTACTAATCGTTCTTTAGTTGCCATTACCAGCAAAGGTTATGTCATCTTGCTAGTTAATGATATGAAAGCAAATTCCCCTATTCAGATTTCTGCTAATAATAAAGAACTACTCCCCCACCAATTTGATAATCTCCTAACAGGAATTGCTAAAAATAACTGTTTAGGAACAATTCAAGAAGGAATGTTATTTGATGGAGGAATGTCTCCAGGATTGTTTTATAAAAATAAAATCTACCTGGAGAATCTAGGAGCAATTGGTTCAGTATTTTTAATTTATAAACAGTGAAAGTCCTATTTACGGTGCTGCACCGATTTACTTCTCCTAGACTTTAGCTGCCAAGCACGTTTTTTCTGTTGACGTTTAACGTAATCTCGTTTTAGAGACGCTATATCACTACCCTCAGCAAATAAACTATCCAGACCAATTACTTCCTCTTGAGGTGAAACTCTCAGATATTTGAAAATCTTAAATTTAGGGCGAGGAATAGGGGAAGTAATATACATAAAATAGCTAATGCCAATCCAAGCAATGGTACTAAATACAGTTGTAAATGCACCAACTAATAAAACTCCTAAGAGTTGAACCAATAAGAGATCAAACCCACCACCGAAAAATAAACCACCCGTTTTTGTGCCAAATGCTTCATACCAAGCATAACTATTAGGATTCTGGCTAAACAATCCTACTGCAAGTGTTCCCCAAATTCCGCAAACCAGGTGAACAGGAATAGCCCCGACAGGATCATCAATTTGTAATTTGTCTAAGAAAATTGTTGCCCAAACAACCAAAGCCCCACCCACAAAACCAATCACAGCCGCACTGGGAATATTCACAAAAGCACAAGGAGCAGTAATACTAACAGCACCCGCAAGAATGCCATTAATCATGAATGATAGACTTGGTTTCTCGTAAAACTGCCAAGACCAAAAAGTGCTACCTAATCCACCCATACCAGCAGCCATGAGAGTTGCTAAGAGAACATGAGATATAGCTTCGGAATTTGCTGTGAGAGTTGAGCCAGCATTAAAACCATACCAACCCAACCAAAGAATAAAACAACCGAGTGTACCCGTACTCAGGCTATGGGGCGGCATAGAAACAATTTTTCTCTTACGAAAACTGATTTCATTGGCAGGGAGTTTTTCACCCCGTTTTAATGTTCTATATTTTCCCAAACGGGGCTGTAATAATATTGCCCCCGTCAAAGCAGCCCAGCCACCAACTGAGTGAACTACCGTTGAACCAGCAAAATCTCTAAAACCCAGATTATATAGAACACCACCTGGCAAAGTTAAATCACCCGCACTACCCCAAATCCAGTGACCTGTGATGGAATAACTCAATGCTAAAAAGAAACTGAAAATTATAAATACACTAAACTTCATTCTTTCAGCAACCGCACCAGAAACAATAGTCCCGGTAGTACCAGCAAAGGTTAACTGGAAGAAAAATTTCGCACTGAGTGGGATTGCCGCCCATTTTAATGAATGGAAAACTCCTGTGTAATTATCGTTTGTTAATGGACTATTATCAGCACCCTGCAACAAAAAACCATGAGTGCCGATAAAATCACTCCCATCACCAAACATGAAACCGAAGCCCAAAGTCCAGAAAGCTACAGTAACAACAGCAAACACAATCAGGTTTTTGGCTAAAACAGTAATAGCATTAGCACTGCGACAAAAGCCAGACTCCAACATCGCAAAGCCAGCATTCATAAAGAATACTAAGCATCCAGTAAACAGTACCCACTGGGTATTTTGACTAACTTGCTGTGCATTTTGGCCAATTTGTAGACTTTCTAAGGAAGGTGGTGTGGACGCAGTAGCCTGAGATATCCAAACAATTGTGATAAAAGCTATTATTGGCAGACATATAAACTTTAACAACTGGGTATTTCTGGGCTTAGTTTTTCGGCTTTTTGGCTTAAACATAGGGAATTAGAATATTCTTGCGAAAGAAACATACGCATTATACTTTAATTCTTTGTATATTATGAACTAGTTTTAATGTAAAATATTTAACAATAATTTTATCTTTAAATTACCTTTATATTGCCTTTATATTAAAAATATGTTTATTTATAATCCGTAATATCCCAGATTTAATGTGTTTATTTGCTATAATCCTGAAAGTCTGGCTTTTGCTTAGATTTATATAACTTCATAAATACCCTAGCAGACTAGCTAAAAAGTTTTTTATCATTCACTTCTACTAATTCCTTCACATAAAATGGTAAATTTATACTCGCAGACCCACCCTGAACCCGAAGAACCTAAAACCCAGTATTGTCTATGTATCAACCGTAGTTGCTCCAAGACAAAAAGACCTTTAAGTGAGACAAATTGCGGAAATTGTGGCTCTAGCTTGATACTGAATAATAGGTATCGAGTAACTAATGTCCTGATGGCAACAGAAAAACACCAACTAGACAAGTCTAGACTTTATAATGCTATTGATATTGTTGAGGGCAAAAAATCGAAAGTAATTAAGGTTTTGCATACAGTTAATCAAGAAGCGATACAGCGTTTTGAACGAAGTGCAGAGGTATTGAATAATAATTGGTTTGAAGGAATTCCTAAAATAGATAAAGCCGGATACTTCCAGATTAGATTTCCCAATGATCCAATTCCAGCATCTTGCTTAGTGATGGAAAAAATCGAGGGGATAGATTTACTGCAATGGCTAAACACACCAAACAATCAACCACCTAATGATCAACAAACTATTGATTGGTTGAGAAAATTGACAATAATTTTAGGCCGACTACATAATAAAGATTATATTCACCGGGATATAAAACCATCAAATATTATGGTAAAAAATAGTGGTGGAGAAATTATCTTGATTGACCTTGATGCAGGTAGACCTATTACTAAAACTGTGGTAGATAACAAATCTCTTACAGTAATTGGTACTGATGGTTACATTCCACCAGAGCAAAGAAAAGGTAGGACTGTAACACAATCTGATTTCTACGCCTTGGGAATGACATTTGTACATCTGTTAACGGGGAAGCATCCCAATGAATTGGAAGAAGACCGAAATAAAAAATTGCGTTGGCGTGCCAGTGCGCCGCAAATATCACCACTTTTGGCAGAATTTATTGATAAATTAATAGCTCGGTCTCCAGAGGATAGACCTAAAAATGCAAAAGAGATTTTGCAAAAGCTAGAAGAAATTGAACGTAATCTGGAACATCAAGCAAAGGTTAATAAGTGGCTCAATTTTTATTTAAAGAAAATCATTGGAGTCATAGTATTTATCTTGGTGGGAATTGTTTTTAAGTTTGGAATCATAGATGCCAATACGTCTAAGCCTCCTGATAATAATTTGCCAACCTCTCAACCTCAAATCCCTCAATAATAAAAGGTACTTAATTTTAATTGTCAACAGTAACTAACTAAATCATTCACTATGTTATCCGTCAAAGATGCAGAAACCATTATTTTCAATCATGTTCAACCTTTAAATCAAGAACATGATCTTGAAGTTGTTGATTTATTAACAGCATCTCATCGGATTTTAGCAACTCCTGTCATTAGTTCTTTGGATTTTCCTCATTGGGACAATTCCGCAATGGATGGTTTTGCAGTGCGTTATGAAGATGTGCAAAATTCCACTCCTGAAAATCCGACAATGTTAGAAGTTGTCGAAGAAATTCCCGCAGGATATCAACCCAAAATTACTATTAAACCAGGACAAGCAGCAAGAATTTTCACTGGTGCAATAATCCTGACAGGGGGACAAGAAGCAGAAAAAGCTTATGTAGTAGGAGATACAGAATGTG
>NZ_VIKX01000168.1 GCF_009711935.1 Dolichospermum sp. UHCC 0259
CCTACTTCTACCTACCCTATAAACTCTCGAAAGTGGGGGGAGAGTGAAAAACTACTTAATTTTGCCTGTGTACTTACTAATAATTTGTTAAGTTTTTAAAATTTAGTTGAATTAACTGGTAATAACTGTAATAATGATTCTGTTTAAGCATTCAGCCCTCAGTTATCAGCTATCAGCAAGATAGGTAAAAAGTAAGTTTTAGATTTGCTTTTTCTTCATTATTAAATTGATTAAATCCAGTCCCCAGAATAACACAATGCCTAGCAAATTAAATCTCAATAGCGGTGAAACTCTCCGAAAAGGTGCAACAGGATCAAAAGTTCGACAACTCCAAGAAATCTTAACAGCACTGAATCTAAATCCGGGAACAATAGATGGTGATTTTGGGAATAATACTCTCAAAGCCGTTAGACAATTTCAAAGTCAAAAAGGACTTGAAACCGATGGTATCGTTGGGAGAAATACTCAAAATGCCTTAAATAATGCCCTGGAAGAAGCAACAGAAAGCGCACCATCATCAACATCATCCTCAACTTTAAGCACCCCTACAAAAGGTTTTGGTGGAACAACTGGAAAACTACCACTTCCAGGTATTCCTCTCATCAAAGAATTTGAAGGTTGTTATTTAAAAGCTTATCCAGATCCTCTGAGTGGTAATTTACCTATCACCATTGGTTGGGGTACTACAAAAAAAAGAGATGGTAGTAACTGGAAATTAGGTGAAAGGATCACTCAACAAGAAGCAGATGATTTATTGATGCTTCAGCTAGAGAATAGCTATCTTCCACCTCTGCAAAAAATTCCTGTTTGGAATGAATTAAACGCCAATCAACAGGGTGCTTTATTAAGTTTTGGTTATAACTTGGGTGCTAACTTTTATGGTAATTCCAGATTCTCAAGCATGACTAGAGTTTTGAGAGATAAAAAGTGGGATGAGATTGAAGAAACCTTTCTGAAATACAGAAATCCTGGTAGCAATGTAGAAGCTGGATTAAGACGAAGAAGACAGGCAGAAGCTAATCTATTTTTAACTCCAGTTTAAGTAGGTTGGCATTAAGAATTGTCGTCATTGTCAGACAAGAGGCAAAAGTGAAGAGGTTTTGAGAAATTTTGGTTCTACCGCTCCCCTTGTGATTAAATATCCCTTTTAGATATCCATAACCATTGCTGTATATGGGTTTGGTTTAAATTAATAGCGATTTCGACAAAGTGCTTTGCGATCGCCTATTTTTGAAAAAATTAAAACCTTAAATCCAGTTGGGGTAGGGCTTTCAGGGATATTTTACCAAAAATAACATAAAGGAAACGATAGAACCATAATTTTTCTTGTTGTTCTAAAAGTGCTGTACCAATTTGCTGGGATACTCCACTACGCTCGGATATTTTGATAAAATCTCTTTTGAAATGCGCCCAACATAGTTGCATTCTCCGCATTCGAGTTGGTGTAACCGATGTTCTATAACAATAGTTTTGATTGGTGGTATTTCTACTTGCTGGTGTCTGTATGGGTTAGCGTCTTCTCCTTCTAACTGCCCCCCACAGCTACTACAGGACTCTGGCTGATAATTTATTACCTCTGCACACTCAGATTCTGGATACAGAAACTTTGTAAATCCCTATTCTATTGTATAGAATCATGCTACCAACTTCTACCCCCATACTCCGACTTTCCCAAGGACATCTAAATCTACTCGCAGCTTGTCCACGCAAATTTCAACATAGCTATTTAGAACAACTAAATACTCCTCTAGATCCTACACACGAAGAATATCAAATTTTAGGTAGTCGGTTTCACTTGCTAATGCAGCAGCGAGAAATGGATTTACCTATTAATAAATTACTACAGGCAGATCCTCAATTGCAAGATTGGATGGCTGAATTTAGTAAAATTGCTCCAGAAATATTTATAACTAATATTGATCATCAAACCTTTCGAGAAAGCGAACATTATCGAACATTACAAATTGGCAATTATCTCCTGACAGTCATTTATGATTTATTAATTGCTGACCAAAATCAAGCCCAAATTCTCGACTGGAAAACCTATCCCCAACCACCAAAAAGAGAAATATTAGCTAAAAATTGGCAAACAAAGCTTTATCTGTACGTTATGGCAGAAACTAGCAACTATTTATTAGAAAATATTTCCCTGACTTACTGGTTTGTGCAATCAAAAGAGCAAACTAAAAATATTAAATTTTGTTATAATGAAAAAGAACATCAAAAAACAGCACAGGAATTAAATCAACTATTAAACAATCTCACACAATGGGTAAAAGATTATCAAAATGATATATCATTACCACAAATTGCCAAATCCCAGAAAATATGTGAATCTTGTCAATATGCCATGAGGTGTCAACGTCAAAAAATCAAAGAAGAAACTATAGATATTGACCAAAATTTTCCTAGTTTGGAAAATATTGCCGAAGTATCACTTTGAGTTAATGAATAAGATTGTCTCACGCAAAGGCGCAAAGAAAGAAATACAGAAGTTAGAATGTGGTTGAAAATGGAATGGATTTTAACAACACAAGAAAAACCCCCAGATTGGTTTATTGAATTAGTCAAAAAATACGCAACAGGTGGTAACTTTGCTGCTCAATTATTTTGGCAACGGGGAATTCAAGATCAGGAAAAATTAGCAGCTTTTATTAATTATCAAAGTTATCAACCTGCCAATTCTTTTGAATTTGGACAAGAAATGAATTTGGCTGTGCAACGGTTAATAACTGCCGGAAAAACAGGAGAAAAAATTGCTATTTGGGGAGATTTTGATGCCGATGGAATTACCTCGACTGCGGTATTATGGGATGGTTTGGGTGAATTTTTTCCGCAACATCGTCAATTAAGTTATTATATTCCCAATCGGTTAACAGAATCTCACGGTTTAAATAAACCAGGAATTGATAATTTAGCCGCCCAAGGTTGTAAGTTAATTGTTACTTGTGACACTGGCAGTACAAACATTTCAGAAATTATCTATGCCCAAAATTTAGGGATAGATGTAATTGTGACAGACCATCATACATTACCACCAAAACGCCCTCCAGTTGTCGCCATTATTAACCCGCGTTATTTAGCCAAAGAACATCCTTTATATCATCTTTCTGGTGTGGCAGTTGCTTATAAATTGGTGGAAGCATTATATATGAGTTTGCCAGATATTCCCGAACATCCATTAACAGATTTATTAGATTTAGTTGCAGTGGGATTAATTGCCGATTTAGTCCAATTAAGTGGTGATTGTCGCTATTTGGCACAGTTGGGAATCCAACAATTACACACAGATTTTAAAAAACCACCAACAACCAGAAGAAGACCGGGAGTAGGGAAGTTATTAGAATTATGCCAGAAAAGTGGCGATCGCCCCACAGATATTTCCTTTGGTTTAGGACCTCGGATTAACGCCGTCAGTCGCATTCATGGTGACGCTAATTTCTGTGTAGAACTATTAACCAGTCGAGATATGCAGCGTTGTCAACAACTTGCAGAAGAAACAGAATTAGCTAATTCCCGTCGCAAATCTTTACAAAAAGATGTCCAAGCCCAAGTTACTAAAAAACTCAGTCAATTAGACTTATCAACCACCAGCGTCATCGTTTTAGAAGATCCTCAATGGGCAAGTGGTGTTTTAGGTCTGGTTGCCGGACAAATTGCCCAAGAAACAGGGCGACCGACAATTTTGTTAAGTACAGAAGCAAAGGAAAATCAGACAGATTCTAGCCTATCTCTAGCGCGTGGTTCAGCCCGTTCTATTAACTCCGTTGATTTATATCAATTAGTTCAAGAACAAGCCCATTTATTACATCGTTTTGGCGGACATCCTTTTGCAGCGGGTTTGAGTTTATTAGTAGAAAATATCCCCCTATTTACAGCCGCAATTAACCAGAAATTACGTCAATCTTTAGGAGGAATAAACCTCACTCCGACAGTACAAGCTGATTTAGTGGTGACAGTTGCCGATTTAGGCAAAGATTTATTTTTAGAATTAAAACTATTAGAACCCTATGGAATGGGCAATCCTATTCCCAAATTATTAATTAAAAACTGTTGGTTTGAAAATTCTTGGCATAAAAATCAAGAAGATTTAAAAGGAAATAAAATCCAATATATTAAAACTGACTTCAACATTCGAGATAATTCTACCAACAATCCGTTTCCGGGGATTTGGTGGGGACATTATAAAGAAGAATTGCCTATTGGTAAATGTGATTGTATTGCTGAAATTGATTTCAACAGCTTTAAAAAACGTTATGAAATTAGATTAGTCGCTGTACGTCTTAATACGGAAAGCGAATTAAAAACCAAAACCTCAGCATTGATTTTAGATTGGCGAAATCAGAAAAATTCAACCGAAATAAATTCAGAACAAACATTATTAATTATGCAAGATTGTCCTACTAATTGGGATAATTTACGTTTATGGTTCAAGCAATCAATAAATCAGAAAAAACAATTAGTTATTGCTTGGAGAAAACCCCAGAATTTAACTCCCAAGGAGATTTGGTTAACTTTAGTAGGAATTTCTAAATACCTCAGTCGCACAAACCAACCTGTTACCAGAATCCAACTTTTAGAGAAACTAGGTATTAGTGACCAAAGCCTATATTTGGGTTTTCAAGCATTAAAACATTTAGGATTTATCATCCAACGTCAAGATAATCATTTACAAATCATCTGGGATTCTACACATCATCTGCAACCTGCCGATCATGTTATTAACCAATTTTTAGCCGCAGTCAGAGAAGAACAGTTTCAACGAGATTATTTTTTTCATGTTCCTTTATCTATTATTGTGGCCATGATTGGTAAATAATCTCATTTCGTAGGTTGGGTTGACGTAAGGAAACCCAACATTTAAACATCAAACATATTAGGTTTTGTTGGGTTTCGCAAAGACTCAACCCAACCTACATTCTAACCCTCTTTTTGTTCTTGAAAAAACTTCTTATCAATAGTTTTGGTATGTTCTCTATTAGCAGAAGTAGCTGTTATCTGATAATCAACTAAATTATCCACAAAAGGAACAGTTAACTTAAATGTACCATCAGGATTGACCTTGACTTTTTGACCATCAATAGTAACATTTGCACCTGCTTCTGTAACACCATGAAAAACCAATTCTGTGTCAACAATGACCCAGAAATCTGTACTGGGACGGCTGAAAATCCGAACTGTTCCAGAACGTGCTAAACACAACCATTGATTATCATTATTTACATAACCAATTTCTGTCATGTAGTCCCGTTCACCTCTAGGAATAGGTACATAGCGATCATTGATTGCGGTTTCACATTCGTATTGTGCATCGAACTGAGGATGCTGATAGCTGAGATCAAGATTGGTAACATCATAGAGCCGGATAGCCAAAATGGTAAATCCTTGATTGTGTAAGATTTGTTGATGATCTTCAGAAATATACCAAGATAGATAAGCCCATTTGGGAGTGCGGGGTGTGAAAATAATTCTAGTATTTCCAGTCGCATTGATGGGATTAATATGAGTCCAGGCTTCTATCTCAGCATCTAATTCCATTGCTATGGCTTCATTTGTCGCTGGGAGATGCAAGGGAGTAGGATATATCTCTTCTTCTATTTCCGGGGTATTGAGCGTCATTTGACTAGTAATGGCGTTTAAAGCCTCCCCTAACTCGAATGGTAAGTCATATGATAAATCAGGTGATAAATCAGGTGGTAAGTCAGGTGGTAAGTCAGATAATAAATCTTGAGTTTGTGGTGGTTGGCTGACTGGTTGAGGTGTTGGGGTTAGATTCAGAACTTCTGTTAGGTTGTTATCTGGCTTAACTGGTGTGGAGGTAATACCAAGTAATTCTGATAATGATGTAATCTTTTGATGAGATTGAGTTGCGGGCGTTACAGGCGTTTCTGGTGCTTCTAATGGAATATTACTGACTTCATTGGTGGAAATATCTGCATTAATTGGCTGGTGGTGAATATTCAAAATTTGTGGAAAGTGACTATTAACGACAATTACTGGGTTTTCTGTCTCCCAAGCCACTTCATCATAGTTGAGATTAAGATTAATGTCGGACATTTCCTGAATTTGATTATTGGGGGAAGTTGTCTGTGGTTCATCTATAGTGGCTATATTACTGACTGGTGTTATTTCTTGGTCGTCATCTTCTTTGTAGTAATTTGCGCCATTAAGTCCATTACCATTACTATTCCCATTACTATTTAATATGGATGCAAATGCTTCTGAATCTGACAGAGTAAACATTGTCTCTGGAAAAGAATCACTTTCTTGATTTGAGGATGTCTGGGCTTTTTCAATAGGTAGCGAAGCACTTTTGCTGGCAGTTCGCTTTTTTCTTCTTAACCACAATGGTAAAAAACTACTTAATCCCGCAATTAGCAATAAAGGTATTAGTAAGAAAAATCTCATATTTTTGGTAATCATTGAGGGATTATCAAAGGGATTTACCAACTGTGTTTCCTCTCCCGTTTCTTGAGGTTCAGGTATAACTAATGTTTCAGGTGTTGGTGTTACTAAAGATGGACTGGGAGAAACTGAAGGGGTTTCTAAAGAGGTTGCTGTAGGAGTCGCTGTAGGAGTTGCTGTAGAGACGTTATTCATAGGTACAGACATAGTTTGTATTGATCTGGCTGCGATCGCAATTGCTTCTGCTTCTTTAGCAGCTTTTATAGAATCTTCTCCTGGTTTGGCTAAGACAAAACCTAGAAAATCTTTAACTTTAGGACTGGGATTTTCTTTATAAACGTAAACAAAAGACTGGGAAAAAGGATATTTAGAATTATCTGGCAAGTAATTTTGTACTTTTAATACCCGCACATCTGGCACTTTAGAAATTTGACTTGCTAACACATAACTAATGCCGTCATTACTTAATTCTTTAATAATGTTAGGTGTGTTATCTTCCACCATTTGCACCGCATTAGCACCTGTTAATAATTGACCAGATTTGAATACTGAATATTCACCAAAGGAATTACGAGTATCACTATCAAAGGGACGATCTATAAATCTAATTTTACCCTTAGCATTTCCCAATTCTGACCAATCTGTAATTTCTCCGCGAAAAACCTTGGCAAATTGCTCAGTAGTCAAGCCATCATAGAAAGGATTATTCATACCAACAACGATGGCAATTTTTTCTCGACGCACTAGCACCTGTTTTAAACCTTGTGCTTTTTCTTCTGGAGTGAGTTTGCGACCAAGGGATGCTACATCTGCTTTACCATCTAAAACTGCTTTTACAGCGTCTTCATTGCCATTGGCCTCAATTTCTACCTTAGTCCCCGAAAACTGGGTTTCAAAGTTTTCTTTTAAGCGTTGGTTGACAAGTAGGACGTTAGGAGAACCATCAACTTTAACTACCGTTCCATTTTCTACTGTTTTCGGTAGGGGAAAATCTGGAGTCTTACTCTTGGATTCCGCTTGAATGGGTAAGGGAATCAAGAAATTTGCTACCATTGGACTGGTAGCTATGGCCATTAGTAAGGCCAGTTTGATAATTACACTATCTTTTTGTTGTTGTTGCCACATATATCCCTGATTTAGCTAATATAAATGAACTACTCGCCAATAATCAAAATATGGTTTGATTGAGCAATGCCTTGTCCAAATTGGAAAAGCCTTGATTTGTAAGTTGTGTGTTTGCGTTAGCTTTGCCTAGTAATACTATGCAACCTAATAAGTGTGTTTGGTCTTGCTGTTGCTTAACCCAACCTACAGAAAATGGCTAAGGTATTGATTGAGAAGATGGGTTAATTATACAGCGTGAGTTATTTTTATCTGTAATAACACAAGTGATTAAATTAAAACAGAAGTCCTGAAAATCAGTAGAAATTTAGCAATGCTTAATCTAAACTCGTAGAGCAAGGTGAAGTGAATACAGGGTTTATAATTGCGCTTTGTATTTAGTTTAAGTTTTAGTATAACTAATCACTACTAAGCCAGGAATGTGTTAATATTTCCCATAGTGTTCGTCGCAGCAAGATCGAAATAATTTAACTTATATCTTTATAAAAATACGTATTTCAAGTTGTAAGCACTCACTATTGACAATATTTACAAAAATAAAAATTTATATATAAGCTTTTAAGTATACAATTTGATAAGATAATAAAATATTTAAATAATATTTCTATTACCAATCGGAAATGTACTACAGTTTACCTAATTTTTTAATAAAAATCAATTTACTGATCTTATAAAATTCTGGCTATCCTTATTTGGTCAATTTATTAACTACTACTTTACGACAAGATTTTTTTTAGTAACCCATTATTAACATAATTTTATCAGTATGAAACTGGTTACAGGAGTATCTATGGATCAGACACAGCCATTAAAACCATTAGTTGATGGACTGAATGAGAAATTAATTGATTTACCTGATTTACATCAAATTATTAATTATTCTCCTTTAACTATTAGTCCTGATAGCTATGTGATGGATGCTATTAAGTTGATGAACCAGGTTGGAGTTAATCATCTAACTCAAGCAGCAAACGACTATGTTTTGGTGGTAGAGGGCAAGAAATTACAAGGAGTGTTTACGATTAAGGATGTATTGAGGGTAGTTGCTTCAAATACTAACTTATCTGCGATGAAAATGGTGGAGGTGATGAATCAGCTACCAATTACACTCAAAAGATCAGATTCTGAGCAGATTTTGACCGTGTTGGCACTTTTTCAGCAGCATTGTCTTCAACATTTACCTATAGTAGATGAAGAAGACAACTTAATCGGTATTATCTATGAAAAAGACTTATTAAAAGGTTTAAATATAGAAAAAATAGTGGGTGTGGCTGAGGCATTACAGGAAAATTTTGCAAATTCTCATACAAAACACATACCAATTAATCAACAATTAGAAGTAATTCGCTGGCAAACTTATAATTATTTACAACAATGGGTGAAAGAAGAGGTTGCTGATAGTGTGGAAATTAATTTGCAACTTCAAGAAACTTTAGAAGAACTGCAAATTGCGGAAGAAGAACTGCGGCAACAAAATGAACAATTGATGTATTCGCGGGAAATTACTGAAGCAGAAAGACAGCGTTATCAAAATTTATTTGAATTTGCACCTAATGGTTATTTAGTAACTGATAGTTTAGGGATGATTCAGCAAGCTAATTATGGAGCAGCATCTTTGTTATCTGTGCGTCAAGATCATCTGATTGGCAAGCCATTAGTGGTGTATATTGCTGAAAAATATCGTTCTCAGTTCACATCTTGGTTGCAAAAATTGCAGCATTTACAGGAATGGGAAATAGATTTCCAGCCTCGCAAAGGTTCGCTATTTTCTGCTAGTTTGAGAGTAAATTCTATATTTGATAGTGAAGGTAACCGAACTGGGTTATTGTGGTCAATAACTGATATTAGCGATCGCAAGAAATTAGAAGCAGCCCTCCGTCAAGATAGCGATATCTTGGAAACTAGGGTAAAAGAACGCACGGCAGAATTAGTGATTGCTAATGAGCAATTGCAACAAGAAATCCTGGAACGGGAACAGATTCAAGAGTCCTTACAAGAAAGTGAAGCCCGACTCACATTAGCGCTGGAAGCAGGTAACATTGGGATCTGGGATTGGCATATCCAAATTAATAAAACTCTCTGGTCTCCTAATTTGGGTTTAATGTATGGTTTACAAATTGATGCTTTATCTCCTAATTGTGAAGAATTTCTCCAGTTAATCTATCCTGAAGACCTTGAGCGGTTTAAAAAACGGGTGAGTGAATCTCTTGAGAAAAAAGTTGATTTTGTCTGTGAGTATCGGATAGTTGGTGGTGATGGTAGTCTAAATTGGTTGAGTTCGAGAGGAAAAGTTTACTGTAATGAAAATGGTGAACCAATGCGGATGATTGGTACTACTAGGGATATTTCTGAACGGAAAGCAACTGAACAGCAACTCTATGAACAAGCTGCCCTTTTAGATATTGCCACTGATGGAATTTTCGTCCGTGATTTTCAAGCCCAAATTCTTTTTTGGAATGAGGGTGCCAAGAAGATATATGGTTGGCAACAGCAGGAAGTTTTACACAAGAATCCCAAGGATATTTTTTATGATTCAACTTCCCATGAGCAAGAGATAATTCCTCTGCAAACTGTAGTGAGATTGGGAAGTTGGCAGGGTGAATTACACAAACGGACACAATCGAATCAACTAATTGTTGTTCAAAGTCGTTGGACATTGATGTTAGATGCTGATGGACAACCTAAATCTATTTTCACGGTAGATACTGATATTACTGAAAAGAAACAACTAGAAGAGCAGTTTTACCGCGCTCAACAAATGGAAATTCATGCTAAAAAAATGGAAAGTATTGGGACTTTAGCTGGTGGGATTGCTCACAATATCAATAATCATTTAACACCGATTTTAGGATATGCTCAATTGCTAAAATGTAAATCTTCTTTAGACAAAGATAGTTATTTACAAATGCTAACAACTATTGAGGCTAATGCTAAGAAAGGGGCAGCTTTGGTGAGACAACTTTTATCTTTTGCTAAGGGAGTAGAGATTCAATATACAATTATTCAGATTGGTGATTTGATTAGGGATACTATTCAGATGGCGAAGGAAACATTTTCGTTTCCTCAATCTGTCAAGTTTTTCACGGATATCCCGCCAAAATTATGGACGATATCTGGGGATAAAAATGAACTAGAACAGGTATTAATTAACTTAATGGTTAATGCTGGTCATGCTATGCCTAATGGTGGCAATTTGTCTATTTCTGCGGAAAATTTATATATTAGTGAAGAGATGAGACGGATAAATCATCATGCTGCTGTGGGGAATTATATTGTAATTACGGTGGAAGATACGGGTACGGGAATGCCACCGGAAATATTAGAAAGAATATTTGAGCCATTTTTTACTACTAAAGATATTGGCAAAGGAACAGGATTAGGACTATCAACGGTGCTAGGAACAATTAAAAGTCATAAAGGTTTTATCAATGTTGATAGTGAAGTGGGGAAAGGCAGTAAATTTAAAGTATTTTTACCATCGGTAAATCAGGAAGTTATTCCTTTAGAACCGGATTATGGTGAAATTTATCCAGGACGGGGAGAGTTAATTTTGGTGGTGGATGATGAACCCCAGGTGCTGGAAGTTACGAAGACTATTTTAGAAAGTTATAATTATCAAACTATTACTGCTAAAAATGGGATGGAGGCGATCGCTATTTATGCACTCTACAAACAGCAAATTAGAGCAGTGTTGATGGATATGATGATGCCAGAAATGGATGGAAGTTCGGCTATCTCCAATTTGAAAAAAATCAATCCTCAAGTGAAAATAATTGCTTGTAGTGGACGCAATATCCAAAATATGCTGGAACCAAGTAATGAAAATCAAGTTCCCGCGATTTTATCAAAACCCTACACTAATCAGGAATTGCTGGAAACATTGAGTTATGTACTAAAGGAGTCAGGAGTCAGCACTTCGACTTCGCTCAGTGACCATTCAGGAGTCAGCACTTCGACTTCGCTCAGTGACCATTCAGGAGTCAGAAGGAAGGAAGGAGAATAAAATTACTCAATTATCAATTACCAATATTTGAGTATTTTGAACAGATTTTTGGGGATGGTAGCACTTATGCTCATAGAATTGACCGATTGATGAGACTTTTATTCTTTCCTGGCAAATCTATGACACCTCAAGAGTTTTTAGCAAAGTTGGCAACAGCCGCAACAGACCCCGAAAAACTGATAGTTTTTGCAGAATACTTGGATACAACTGCTTTGGATCATGCCACAGCGCCAAGATGGAGAAGTCTTTCTTATAGTAACGAAATTGAAATGGCACTGAAAAATGTGGCTTTTCATTTGGAAGCGCTCGCTGAAGTTGAGTAATAGGTAGGGGTAGATGTATTGAGGGTAGTTGCTTCAAATACTAACTTATCTGCGATGAAAAT
>NZ_VIKX01000169.1 GCF_009711935.1 Dolichospermum sp. UHCC 0259
TTCGTTCACTTACGCCGTAGTGTACTAGTAACATTTGCACAATATCATCGGGAGTTTTTTCGAGTTCTTGGCTTAATTGCTCACGGTTTGTCATATATTTAAACCTCTAAGATAATATCAATAGCGATCGCACTCCTCCAGTTTATCCCATGCGATCGCCTGATCATCTTACATGAAGCATAAAGATCACTTTCCTTGTCGCAAACATCCCATTCATACAAACAAAAAAGGTGGGTTAATAAAATGTAATTCTACAAGAGGGGCGATTTTACTGTATTATTCAGGGGGCTTGTTGGATAACCAACGAATCTTTGCATCTTCATCTTCTAAATGCAAGTTATAAGTCAAATTGTGGGCGAATTCGGACTGAGATTCCAAATAGCTTGCATAAGCTTGCCACAAATTTTCCAAGGCTGACACACTACTCGTCATATTATTTCTATTGGGATTGTATTGAGGGACTTCCACCTCTGCCATATTTTCCCACTTAATTCTTCCACGGTTCATTCCAGTTGTGCTAGACAGTATATCACCCAAAATTTCTTTTGATCTTAAAATGGTAGTATAGTAAACAGCTTCTTCTTTTGAATCTGCCTCTAAAATAGTATATTCATTTGATACAAACTTACCTTCATGATAAGGAGGTACAATTCCAATCGCACCTCTTCCAACACCCATATTAGAAAACAGAATATCCCAAGCTTTGACCCTATAAAGCTTAGGATATGAACAGTCATTGCCTTCTTTCAAATCTCCATCTAAGATATCTCCTCCATAATTAATTTTTAACATCTGATATTCTTCTTCATTTTCAACACTAATTCCTCGATTTTTATCTTCATGTAAAACCTGTCTTAATTTCACAATAGATAAGTTTTGGCTTGTCCAATACCCTTTTCTTCTTCCATTATCATTGAAGCAATACTTAGGATCTAATCTATCTTCAATTCTAGAAATAGGAACAACATAATTACCTGAAATGCCTTGTTCAAATTTCTTAAAATTATCGACTATTGCTTGAAGCTCTTGTTCCTTTCCAGAATCAAGTTCTTGCTTGCTAATTCCAAGTCTTTTGGCTATTTTTTCGCCTAAGCCTAGATATACAGATTTGGACATAAAAACGTCAGACTGTACTTCTTCTGGTTGTTTTAGCCTCAAAATTAAAATAGAGGTTTTCACTCTCGAAGCGGATCTTTTGAAGGCATCTCCAGGTAAAGAAATGATACCTCTGATAATAAAATTATTTCTAATGTAATTCCGAATTGGTTGATAATTGCTTCCAGACAGAACTGATTCATCTATTATTGCTAATACTTTTCCATTTTCAGAAACAAGATCCTTATACCTCTCTAAAAACATGACACTACTGAGAAGAGAAGAACCTCGAATGCCTGAAATAGTAGCTAATTCATATTGATCTAAAACTGCTGCTTGGTCTGTATTTTTATAATCATACCTAAGAGAAAAAGGCGGGTTTGAGAGTATAACATCGAATTTCTTTACAGGAAAAATTTCTCTTAATTCTCTAATTTCTCTGTCATACTCGATACTTCCTCTGCCAATTTGACCAATTGACTTGTTCAAAGAATCAGCAAAGAAGATATTGCTACCTCCATCACCGTGAAGATACATATTCATACGAGCAATCCTGTAAATTGGTGGATCACTTCCTGCGTCGATTCCAAATATTTGCTTGTTTCTTATTTGCTCTTTAATCCTTGATTTCTCTCTATTGGAAATTCCCACAAGATTGTCTGCTTTGCCTAGCATATCAAGCATTGCTGCAATTAAAAAACCACCAGAACCACTACAAGCATCTAGAACAGTGTCACACCTATCCTTTGAGACTTTTAGATCAGCTATTTTAACCATTAGTGTAACAATATCTCTAGGTGTAAAATACTGCCCTAACTCTTGACCACGAACAGTTGCATCGAGGAAGGTTTCAAACATACGTCCATGTATGTCTTCTTCCATGCTGTATAAGTCAATATTTTCTAACTTTTCGACAATTCTTTCAATAGTCTTTGGGTTTAAGTTAATTTCCGCATTAGCGTCAAAGAATCTCTTTTTATTTCCTTCTGTTATATCTCTTTCAAGACCACTTACTAAATTCTTAAATAAGATATCATTGACTGGATTTTCAACTTCTGTCTGTCTAGAAATCCAATACTTAGAGAAAATAATATCCTCTAGCTTCGGCGGCTTTTCTCTTAATCTTGCTCGTAATTCTTTATCCTTCTGAAGCTTTACAAAAATTATCTTAATTAATTCCATGAAAGCAGCACTTGGCGTTTTCTTTTCTTCTTGCCAAATACTTTGATGAATATTTTCAAAAAGTTTTGATAGTTTATCTAATGAAGTAGGTGCAAATTCAAAAAGAGATTGACCAACTTCTTGTTGTTCGTCTTCTGTAATTTTTGCAATATTTTCCTTACTTATAAAGCAAGTCAGTTCTATATATTTTTCATCTGCTTCTTGAAAATTAATAAATTCAAGAGTGATGATCTCACCACTCTGATCCCATCTGAATAATTTAGTTAATATTCCATTGGTTAAAACAAAGTATTTAACAGGATTAAATCCATCAAAAAGCCTGTTAATTTCTAAACAGTAGGATGAGCATTGAGATACCCAATTATCTATATTTTCATCTGGACTTTTGGCATCAATAACAATTACTGGCAAGCCATCTACTGAAACAATATAGTCTGGCTTGTAAGAAACTTTTTTTCTGCCTTGTCCAACCTTTATAGAATCAATAGAAGTTTTAAGTTTTATCTCAGAAGCAACATAACCTAATATTTCCAGTAATGGGTTAATAAACCAACTCTCTACACTTGCTTCATTAGACAAATCCGATAAATCGCACAAAATGTTTCTCATTTAACCTAGAATTATTGAATATTAGATGTCGAAATCAGTATACATTATTATCGATCAGCAAGAGAGCGAAGGTTATTCATGCTGAAGGAATACCTACAATTTTCTCTGAAACAGTCCAAGCTGCGTAATTAAGAGCCTGTCGGATATCTTCATCCTCTAATTCTGGATAAGCTGCTAAAACTTCCTGAACCGAAAGGTTACTAGCAAGCAATTTCAAAATAAAGCCCACAGTAATCCGCATTCCTCGAATTGTTGGTTGTCCAAGGCAAACGTTAGGATTAACAGTAATGCGATCTAATTGAGCCAGCACTGTAGGACTCCTGAAATATAAAAATTCTTTCTCTATTTTCACATATAACAGGCAAATTGAGAAAAAAGTCAATTAGCTTTAACCAGCTAAAGCAGGAATTTTCAAAGGTACAAGAGCTTTATGCAGTACACTAGGTTTAGCACTTAAATACACCTCGTGGCAATTACTCTCATTGTATCCAACCACAACCGCGCCTACAGTTGTACCAATTTCTGGATACATTTCTGGACTCATCCCCCCTTCATCTAAAAAATCTGGGATTTTGATCAACCCCTTAACTAAAGACTCATCAATATTGACAAAAACGCCAAAGGGTGTATGAAATTCAACTTTTCCCAGAACAAACTGACCTAGCTTATACTTAGATTTAATATTTTCCCAACTTGTCCTATACATAATAAAAATTATATTATTTTAAGCGATCGCGCCATTTTTTAGGATCTTGAGAACAGTGAAACACCGCGTATATAGTTGTTACATTTTCAAAGTATTCGTAGAAAATAGCATAAGGAAACCTACGAACTAAAGCACGTCTGTAAGTTTCATGAGCAAATTCATACATTTCAGGATTTTTGGCAATAAATTGGATGCAAGCATCAACACACCGCAGAAACTCGTCACCCAATCCGATTTCTTGCCCCTGATACCAGTCATAAGCATCAGCAATATCTTGTTCTGCTTGTGCTAAAGTGATGAGACTCTTAACCATTGCTGCGACTACGGATTCTTGCTTTTACTGATTCCCAAGAACTAGCTAAACTGGGATCTTGTAAATGGAGAGCTTTTCTTTGAGCAAGTTCTTCTTTTTGCCAGTCTAATACAGGAAGATTAGCTGATTTCGTAGCAATATCATCCCATAAATCTTCTAGAAGTTGTAGCTTTTCTGACAACCCTAGTTCAAAAATCGGTGCAAAGTCTACTTTCATAATCAACTAAGCGATCAAAATTATTGCTCTATTATTACACACAACACAGATTTTAAGAACGCGATTTAAAAGGATTAATAATCTTTAAACTGAAATCCCAGTCTTCATCCTGTTCATCCTTAAATCCTGTACTTCGACTTCGCTCAGTAACAGGTCATCCTGATTCTGACATTCTCACATACAACAGGCTTGAGAAAAAAGTCAATTAGTCTGAATTTTGGTTACAGTTAGATCACAAATAAATCGTGAGGGGTGATACTATGCGTGTTTTGCTAGTTTATCCAATATTTCCAAGCACCTTTTGGTCTTATGAGAAAATTCTGGCGCTAGTTGACAGAAAGGTATTGTTACCACCATTGGGTTTGGTGACGGTAGCGGCAATTTTGCCCCAAGAGTGGGAGTTTAAGCTTGTAGATCGTAACATCCGCGCTGCTACAGAAGAAGAGTGGGCATGGGCAGATATGGTGATTTTCTCCGCCATGATTGTCCAAAAACAAGACTTACTTGAGCAAATTCGGGAAGCGAAACGACGGGGTAAGCTGGTGGCTTTGGGTGGTCCCTATCCTACCTCTACACCCCATGAAGTCGAAGCAGCAGGGGCAGATTACCTGATTCTGGATGAAGGGGAAATCACCTTACCCATGTTTGTGGAAGCTGTGCAACGGGGCGAAAAATCTGGAGTTTTCCGCGCTACTGAAAAGCCTGATGTTACCAGTACACCCATTCCCCGCTTTGATTTACTAGAGTTTAATGCCTATGATATGATGTCGGTGCAGTTTTCGCGGGGTTGTCCCTTCCAATGCGAATTTTGCGACATCATTGTATTATATGGACGCAAACCGAGAACCAAAACACCTGCACAACTTTTAGCCGAGTTAGATTATCTCTATGATTTGGGTTGGCGGCGGGGTGTGTTTATGGTGGATGATAACTTTATTGGCAACAAGCGAAATGTGAAGTTGTTGCTGAAAGAGTTAAAAGTTTGGATGGAAGAACATCAATATCCGTTCAATTTTGACACCGAAGCTTCCATTGATTTGGCGCAAGACGCAGAGATGATGGAGTTGATGGTTGATTGTGGCTTTAAAGCGGTATTTTTGGGGATTGAAACCCCAGATGAAGATAGTTTACAACTAACTAAGAAATTCCAAAATACTCGCAGTTCCTTAACTGAGTCGGTGGAAACCATTATTAAGGCTGGACTGCGGCCAATGGCTGGGTTTATTATTGGTTTTGATGGTGAAAAAGCGGGGGCGGGCGATCGCATTGTTAGATTTGCCGAACTCGCAGCTATTCCTTCCACTACCTTTGCTATGTTACAGGCGTTACCCAATACCGCGCTGTGGCATCGGCTGACCAAAGAAGGTAGACTACGGGAAAACCAAGACGGGAATATCAATCAAACCACATTGATGAATTTTATTCCTACCCGTCCTCTGGAAGAATTAGCTAGAGAATATGTGGAAGCTTTCTGTGCTTTATATGATCCTGCTGCCTATTTAGATCGCACCTATCGCTGTTTTATGATGTTAGGTCCAGCTAGATATACAGCGCCGGCAAAAATGCCAGAATGGGTAGTTGTCAGAGCCTTACTAATTGTAATTTGGCGACAAGGATTTAAACGCCAAACTCGCTGGAAGTTCTGGCATCATTTGTTTAGTATTCTCAAGCATAATCCCAAGGTGATAGAACAATACGTTTCTACCTGCGCTCACATTGAGCATTTTATGGAATATCGGCAAATTGTCCGCGATGAAATCGAAAGTCAATTAGCCGCGTATTTAGCCCAAGGTGCAGAAACACCTTATGTACCTGTGAAGGAAAAAGTCGAAGCTGTAGTTTAATAATACCCAGATCACCGACTTCTTTGAGAAGTCGGTGATCTATTTTGTGATCGGTAAAGTCACTGTAAATGTTGAACCTACTCCCACTTGACTATTAACTGTAATTTCCCCTCTGTGGGCTATAAGGCACTGTTGGACGATTGTTAATCCCAGACCACTACCAGGAATTATCCCCACATTTTCGCCCCGGTGAAATGATTGAAATAGTTGTTTTTGGTCTGCTTCTGTAATCCCAATTCCCTGATCTTGAAATTTTAAAATTACTGTTTTTTCTTGTTTGATTAATTCAAATAGGACTGTACCGCCAGGAATTGCATATTTAATAGCATTATTGAGTAAATTACTGATAATATGCTTTAAGAGGGTTTCATCTCCCAGATATTCTAAACAGTGTTCAGAACTGGTAAAAGTTAGAGTCAACTGTTTTTCTTGGGCAGATAATTGAGATTGTTTTACTAATTCATAGCACAATTTTTCTAAGTTGAGTATATGTGGTTCGTAGAATAATTTACCTGAATCCGATTTACTAATTAATGAAGCTTCATCTAATAAATTTGATACATTGTTGATAGCAGAGCGAATTAGTTGTAAATGATTGATTTCTTGATCATTTGTCAGTCCTTGATTATGCCTTTCTAGTAATCCTGCTGCTAGAAGGATAGTATTTAAAGGATTACGAATATCATGGGAAAGCGTGGAAACCAATTCAGATTTAAGCTGATTAATTTCTTGAGATTTCAAAAGCTCTGCTGTTCTTTCTTCGACTTGAGTTTCTAATGTTTGATTAACTTGATTTAATTGTTCTAAAAATTGTTTGCGTTCTATAGCATATCGCACAGACCGCACCAATGTATCTGGATTTACGTGTCTTTTAACTAGATAATCTTGCGCTCCTTGTCTGACAGCTTCAATGGCTAGTTCTTCATCATTTGTGTTAGTCAGAACTATGATGGGATTGCTAGGATTTTGCTGGAGTAACTCAGAGATGGAAGATAATCCTTGGCTGTCAGGAAGGGTCAAGTCTAATAAAATTACGTCGTATTTTTCGCTATTTAATTGTTTGATTCCGTCTTCAAGTGTTTGAACGTGAACTAAACTAAAATTTTGAGATTTGGTGAGTTTAATAAACTCTTGCAATAACCTGGCTTCTGCTAAGTTATCTTCAATTAGTAGGATTTTTAATGTAGAAGTTGCGGTAATCATTTCCTGGTTTTACCTCTTGCGAGTTCTGGGTTAGATAAACAGTTTTCGAGGATATATTGAATATAGTAATATCCACTTATAAGAGATATAAAATTTACAGTAAAAGCCATCAAGTAAAAGACTATTATTCCTGATTCTTTCTTCTTTCTGACTACTGACTGGGCGCAGGGCCTGCGCCCCTACTTCCTGACTCCTGCTATAGTTTTATTCTAGTGGTAAGGTCGCGGTTGAAAACCAAAAGTCCTCAATACCTTTAATGATTTGGAATAGCTCACTGAGATTACGAGATTTAGTAATGTAGCAATTGGCGTGTAAGTCATAACTATGGAAAATGTCATCTTGATTTTTTGATGTTGTCAAAATGACGACGGGAATGCGTTTGAGTTGAGGATCGGATTTAATTTCTGCTAATACCTCCCTACCATCTTTTTTGGGTAAATTCAAGTCTAATAAAATCAAATCAGGACGTGTTGCGTTAGCATATTCTCCTGCTTGATGGAGGTAATTCATAGCTTCCACACCGTCCCTAACTGTGATTACTTGATGAGGTAATAGACTGGTTTTTAATGCTTCTTGAATGAGACGAACATCAGCCTTATTGTCCTCCACTAAAAAGATTATTTTGGATGTTTCTGCTATTTTGACGCTCATGATCACAACCTCTGATGGGAATGGTAAAGTAGAAAGTTGCACCCTGACCGAGTTGTGACTCTACCCAAATCCGTCCCCGATGACATTCGATAATTTTTTTACAAATAGCTAAACCTATTCCTGTACCCGGATATTCATCTCTGGTGTGTAAACGTTGAAAGATGATAAAAATGCGATCGCTAAATTGTGGATCTAACCCAATTCCGTTATCTTGAATTGAAAATAACCATTCATCTTCCCATCTTTTCGCACTAATATGAATCCTTGGTGATTGACTACTGCGGAATTTGATAGCGTTACCAATGAGGTTCAAAAATAGCTGGATTAATTGTGTTTCCTCAGCCATAACTGTGGGTAAGGGATCATGGGTAATGATTGCGCCGGTTTCCACAATGCGTTGACGTAAATTCTTCAAAGTCCGATTTAAAACTGTTTCTACTTCGGTAAGTTGAAAAGCAATTCCTAATGTATCTACGTTGGAGTATGCGAGTACGTCATCAATTAACGTCTGCATTAAAATTACACCTTCGACAACATAACCAATAAACTGTTTTGCATCTGCGTCTAGTTCTGATTCATAGCGCATTTCCAAAAGTTGCACATAATTAGCGACTTGATTTAATGGTTCTTGCAAATCATGAGAAGCAACATAGGCAAATTTTCTTAATTCTGCATTAGAACGTTTTAAATCTTCCGCTAATTGGGCTAATTCATCAGCTTGACGCAGGATAATATTGATGATGGATTTTCGTAATTCTAATGCAGCTTTAATTTCTACATTTTGCCAGGGTAAAGATGTTAATTGAACTATTTCTTTCCATAAGTCAAATGATTTACGGGGACACAAACGGACATTTTCTTCAGATTCATCAATGGAGAAAGCCTGATGGGGATTTCCACCCCAATTGACAGTTTGAATCATTTCTGGTCGAAACCATAATATATAATTTTTCCCAGAAATGGGGATAGCCAATAAACCACTCGCAACATTTTTAAAGCTAATCGCGTCTGGATAGATTTGAGGTAAAGAATCTGTGAAAAATACCTCGTCTTTTAGATTATTTCTCAGCCATTCTTCTAGAAAATTTAGTTCTTCTTCTTGAGGAGTATTACCAATCAGAGTATATTTTCCCCCAAAATAGATGGCTGCACCTTCAGCACTAGTTAAATTGAGCAGATTTATTTGATTTTTGACTAAACCATCAATAAAATTAGGTTCTTGAGACATATATTCAACCAATAGTGATTGAATATGTTTTAAATTTAGCTGATAGTCGTAATCTTCAGTTTCTTCTTTGCCAGAAATTTCTGAAAATATAATTCTTCCTAAAAATTCACAAGCTTTTCGTAATTCATAGGAAACGTATTTTGGTGATTGATGATGACAAGCAATTAAACCCCAAAGTTTGTGATCCTTAATTAAGGAAATTGTCAAAGATGCAGCCACGCCCATATTATGTAAATATTCTAGATGACACGGTGCGGCACTTCTAAGAATTGAATTAGTTAAATCAATAGGTTTGCCAGTAAATGGGTTAATTCTCGGAAAAAGTTCGGCTGATAATTGAACACTGGTATCGGGAATAACTCTAATAGAGTTTTCTAGAAATAATTGTCGTGCTGGCTGAGGAATATCTGATTCTGGATAATGTAATCCTAAATAAGACTCTAAACCATCTATTTTTTCTTCAGCAATTACAGAACCATGTCCATCATCACAGAATTTATATAACATTACTCTGTCAAATCCAGTCATTTTGCGAATTTCTTGCACAATGATTTGACTAAAATCACTTAGACTTTTACTTTTTTCTAACCGATTAATTGAGGCTTGAGCTAAATGATAAAAACTTAAAAAGGGAATATTTTCTTGAGATGCCGTAGGTTCTAATTCTAAGATTAAAAATCCTTCAGAGTTACGATAGAAAGTGGCATCAAATATTGTATATTCATCTCCTTTTTGCTTAATCCAAATTTTTGTAGGATTAATAAAATCCAGATTTTCTTCTGACAACCAAAATTTAATTTTCTGGATTTGGTAAGGATCTAGTAAATCTTCTAATTCCTGTTGGACAATATCTTCTGGAGATATACCAAAAGTGCTGAAAGTATTGCGACTAACTTGTAATATTTGTAAATCTGGCTCTTGTAAGACTAACAAAATTCCATGCGGCTGAATTTCACTAACCAAATGTATTGGCGCTTCTTTTAAGCTGGTGATATTAATATGCTGCTGCTTAACATTGATATCCATAGAGTCTTTCCTCAATAATTTTGGAGCATAAAATATGTAAATTTAATCTAAATTCCTCACACCTATAAAAATTCTTTTGGATTTAGTACCTGTGATAGTGGTAAAGCCCATAATTATAGTTGCTCTTACCTAACATTCTTACACAGAAGAACTAGCCGTTACCAAATATATAGATAAGAAATGTAAAAGAGAAAATGATTAAATCCGCAGTTTTTGTGTATATATATTAAGCAATTTCAATTTTATGTGTGGCTGCACAAAATCATGAAATTAATTCATTAATTCATCCGTCTTTATCTGCGTTTATCTGCGGTCAATTTTTCATTATTCCTAGTTCTAACTAAATCCAAGAACTAAACCACATCCGCATTCTATAACCATCAGGAGAGATAGGTAAACCTAAATAAATAGGCATCCAGAAAATGAAAGCAGCGACAATGATAAAAGTTATAGTCACACCCACTGCCCGAATTTGCCGATAATAACTCAGCAGACATTGATCAACAAACCAAGCGATCGCTATAAATGTAAATACAACCGCAGACATATAATGATAGATAAAAACACACCTTGTTACCTCTACCCAAGGGAGTAAATTAGCCCCATAATTTATGACTAAAAATAAGCCAATCCAAGTATCAACGGTGAGATTTTTAGGGATAAATAACCGCTTTTTTTCTATTACCGGCATTGTAATTGTGATGATTACCATACCAATTAAAAAGATCATCGCAGCTAAACCAAACCACCATAAAAAAGGATTACCCATAGCATGAACATCATAAATTACTTTACCAGCACCAGCGGGCAAGGGTGGGCCAAAAACAGGTAAGGAATCTTTACTACTTTGAGCAGTTTGATAATAATAAGCCATTGGTCGAGTTAACAATGGCCATTTATACCATGCAGCACAATAAGGATGAACGCTAGGACTATTACCACCTAATTGCAGATGAAAGTGTAAAATTTGTTTATGAACTTCAATAAATCCATATCTTTTATCGAGTTGGAGGTGAGGAATCCAAATCAGACTATAAATAACTACGGGAATAATTCCTAAATAGGAAAACATTTGCCAAATATTTATTTTTGTCAGATTTTGTAAGGGTGATTTTATAGTATCAGTCGGCGAATTATTGGCAGAGTTAAAAAACCGTAAATAAGAAAATAGTGGACTGCGAGATGTATGATCTTCATATTGTAACCAGCGAATTATCCAGGCTGATATCCATACACCATAAGCACCAGTTAAAAACCATAAACCATTCCATTTTGTACCAATAGAAGCACCAAAACTAATACCAGAAAGAATTAGCCATGACCAACGATTTTGTTTTTGCTGATCTAATGCTAATAATAATAACCATTGTCCAAGTAAACCAAAGATAACTATATAGACATTACTTAAAGCATAACGAGATTCTACTAAAAATAATCCATCGCAAGCTGTAAAAAATCCTGCTAATAAAGCAAACCGATGACGATAACTAAATTGATAAGTTAATAAAGTCACGATTACGGGAATTAATGATCCAGTGAGTGCATTTACCCACCGATAATTCCAAGGGGATAATAAAGAATCGGTGAGACTATTGACAGTATCTCGACCAATAGGAATGTATTTACTGATCCAAATCCCTAACCCAATTAGATATTGGCTTAATGGTGGATGAGCATTAAAAAATGGTGTATTGGTTAGATAGTTGTTACCAAATTTGGCAAAATAAACTTCATCAAATACTAAAGTATTAAATCTGCTTAATCCCCAAAAACGTAAGCTAAAGGAAAGTAGAAATATGCCCATTATGCCTAATCGAAACCAAGTTTTTTTCATGATGTTCTTCAGGTATTTTCCGAGTTAGATCCGCGACTTCTTAGAGAAGTCGGGGATCTTGTTGTCCACCAATGTAGAATAATTCAGTTTAAAATTTCTAATGATTAAGATCGCTCTCCCCAACAAGATAAAGAGCGATAGCATTAATCACCATATTTCCGCCCGCGCCATTGCTTGGGAGTGTGAAATGCAGATAAAAAGATGCGTAACACTGCTAAAGGGTCAGCCAAAGGAGAAAGCCAGAATAACCAACCACCAGTAGCATCTTTGCGATCATAGGAGGGAGCGATCGCTAATAATAAAGCAAACCGAATCACCACCAAAAATATATTCAATCCTAACAACAGCATTAATGGCAGTGAAAGCACCACACTGGGAAGCAACAAATAACCCAGTAAAATCAATAATGGTAAACCCTGCACCGCCGACAATACCCATAAATCCCCCCAAATCTGAGCCGGAGTTGCAGCATCTTTTAAATCTAAGCTGCGTCCCCATTCGTTCCAAGTTTCCCACGCCCCCTCATACATCCTCACCCTTAGCACCTTAGCTCCATCCAAAAAGCCCACCTTAAAGCCAGCAGAGGCAATATTCCGAGCCAAAGTCACATCATCACAAAAAGAACCTTTCGCACTGCTGTAGCCATCTACAGCCTTTAACACAGACCGACGACATAAAAAACACTGACCATTAGCCATCACCCGTTCCGGTTGTTCAGTATAAATCCCCGTCGGATCAAATCTATACAGCAACGTCATTAACAAAGCCGGCTGTAACCAGCATTCCCCCGGATACTTGAGAATAAACTGCGGTGATAAAGATACCAAATCATAACCTTTAGCGATCGCAGTTTTCACCAAACTCGCCACCAAACCAGCATCAGGTTGGATATCTGCATCCATACCCAAAAACCACTCACTCCCCTCAGAACTGAACAAAAAACCATTATGCAACGCCCAAGGACGACCCACCCACCCAGAAGGTAAAGGATCATCCGTCATCACCCGAAAGCGCGGGTCACTTGCTGCTGCGGCCTTTACCAAATCGGCAGTACCATCTTGTGACCGACTATCAACCACAATAATTTCCCGAACTTCATAACTTTGGCGACTCAAACCAGCCAAAAGCGGACCAATCCGCAACGCCTCATTTAACGTCGGTACAACCACACTCACACTTCCTAAAAGTTCCGGTGTCGGCTGTTGTGGTGTCAAAGCTGGATCACGTCTTGGACCCTTCAGCAAACGGGAAAGCAAAATCGCCGTTGCCGGTACTTGGATAAGTAGCAATAAAAGCGGAATAATATTTAGCAATTTTAACCCTGACTTTTTGTATAAACTAGCCACTCTAAATCTTCTCGCAATTTAGGCAAATTGACCTAAATTATCCAGCTATATGTAATTAAATAGTAACCGTTCAGGGGGTAGGAGAGCGATCGTTAAAACTTCTTTGCTTCTACAAGTTACTGCTGATACTGACAATTCAAATTCCCAACTTCCTATAAAAATCTTGCCATTTATTTTATCCTATATAAAGCATCTCAAAAAACAAGTTCCATGCCCAAACGTCTCCTAGTCGTCGAATCTCCCGGAAAAGTCAAAAAACTGAGTCAAATTCTCGGTGCAGATTGGATTGTTCGCGCTAGTTGTGGACATATCCGTGAACTCAGTAACGACGGTGATGATTCACTAGGATTTACAATGGATGGTAATACTGTTCGCTGTAATTATATACCTCGTGACCAACGGGCAAAAGAAACAATTCAACAATTAAAAGCGGCTGTTAGGCAGGTTGATGAAGTTGTTTTAGCTACAGACCCAGACAGGGAAGGAGAAACCATTGCTTGGCATCTTAAAGAAACGTTAGGATTAAGAGACCCAAAACGGGTAGTTTATACTGAGATTACACCATCAGCGGTGCGAAATGCGATCGCTCACCCCAGAAAACTTGACACCAATCTCATCGGTGCAGGATTATGTCGAGATTGTCTTGATAAGTTGGTAGGTTACAAAGGTAGTCCCTTAGTTTGGGCATTAAATAACGGGGCAAAAAGCGTAGGTAGAGTCCAAAGCGCCACATTACACCTAATATGTCAGCGCGAAAGAGAAATTCTGGCTTTTGTTCCCCAAGATTACTGGAGTGTCTGGGTAGATTATCAAGAAGGATTTCGGGCTTTTTATAAAGGTACGGCAAATATTGAGAAAGAAACATCAGAACCGGAAACGGAAACTCATGATGATGCAGCTAGTAACAACCCAGATAAACCCGAATCTAAGCGCGTTCTCTCGGAAGCAGAAGCAAACAGACTAGTTGAAGAAGCAAAACGTCATCCTCATCAAATTATTCACTTAGAAGGGAAACTCGTTTATCGTCAACCCCCTCCACCATTTACTACCTCTACCCTCCAACAAGCTGCCGGTTCAAAGTTGAAATTTTCCCCTGACAAAACCATGCAGGTGGCACAAAAGCTATATGAAGCAGGGTTAATTACATATATGCGAACAGATTCAGTCATGTTGAGTCCTGAATTTTGTGCTAGTGCGCGTCAATGGTTGGAACAAAATGATCCTGAAAATGTGCCTCAGCAAGTAGCCAAGCAGCGTAGTAGTAAAACGGCTCAGGAAGCACATGAAGCTATTCGTCCCACAGATGTTTTTCGTCCTTCGGTGCAATTGCGGGCAGAATTACCTGAAGATGAGTTTAACCTATATGTGATGATTTGGAAAAGAGCGATCGCTTCCCAATGTCGTCCCGCACAACTTCGTAAAACTTTGGTAATTACGAAATCAGGTAATATTTTATGGCAAGCTAGAGGGCAAGTAATTGAATTTTACGGTTATGCAAAATATTGGCTAAATCTGAGCAAAGATGCCGTTTTACCTTTATTACAACAGGGACAAAAACTGAATTTAGCCAAAGCTGGACATGATCAGAAACAAACCCAACCACCACCCAGATATAGTGAACCCAAATTGGTGCAATTAATGGAACGTAAAGGAATTGGTCGTCCTAGCACCTATGCTCCAACAATTGCTACTTTAAAGAAACGCAATTATGTGGATTTGAAAAAAGACAATCTGCAACCCACAAATTTAGGTTTAGAAGTAGATGAATTTCTCCAAAAGGCTTTACCAGATTTATTAGAAGCCGAATTTACTGCTAAAATGGAAGATGCCCTAGATGCAATTTCTGAAGGAAAAAACTCTTGGCAACATTACCTAACTAATTGGAATCAAAGTTATTTTGTTCCTGCACTTTCCAAGGCTAAAACTGTGGTTATCAATTCATCAACTACAGCTAAAAATAATAATTTTGGTGAGCGCAAATATGAAACTTCTAAAACTCGTTGTCCTGAATGTAAGGAGTGTTTAGCTAAAATTCCCAGCAGTAAAGTTAAAAAGAAATACTTCCTCAAATGTGTGAGTGGTTGCGAAAACATTGTTCTATTTTGGAGCGATTTTAGCAAGAAGTGGGAAGCACCAAAAACTAAAACATCTACAAATGAAAATTCTCCCAAACCTTCGGCAAAAATTACTGCATATCCTTGTCCTGTATGCAAGAAGCCTTTGGAAGAATACAGTTATATTAAAGATGGGCAAAATAAAACTATGCTGCGGTGTTCTGGTCAGGATTCATGGAAGGATACAAAACATAAAGATGTGGCTTATTTTCATACTGCAAAGGGATGGTGGAGTCCTAAATTTGGGAATTTGAATGAATTGAACGCAGATAAACGCGGATGAACGCAGATAAGGAAGGATGAATTAATGGGTTTAATTTTTAACTTTCTAAAATATTAGAATCTGTTGCTAAAGTTCGCGCTCCTGTTTGCATCAGTTCAATATCTGCTACAGTCCAATCACGGGAATTTTGACAATGATGTGCTACTAATAGTCCCCATAATCCTCGCGGTATGAGAATTGGTACTACTAAATTGGCGCGAACTTGCATACTGCGAAGAAAATCACGGTGACAATCCTGAATTGGTTCTAATTCTATATCAGCGATCGCTCTAATTCTTCCTTCTAAGTACAAAGCAGCATATTCATGGTTAAAACAATCGCTGGGTCCAGTAGAACCAAGGATCGAATATTCATCAGCACTCAATGATTCAAATGTTACCTGTCCATACCATTGTTCATAGAAATAATACAAGACTACCCGATTAGCCTGAAGTGATTCTCGCAAGTGATTTGTCGTTTGTCGCACTAATTCATCTCGTTCCATTCTGCTAACAAGGCGATTCAGTAATTTTTGTAACCCCTCATCAGGATGATGATTTGAACGATTTTCAAATTCTGGAGAAGAAGGTTTACCTTGAGCGGAGTCGAAAGGAAGTTGCACAGATTTAAAATAATAACTAATTAAACAATTTCAGGTTTCTATAGAAACTTATCAGACATTGTACAGAAAATTATTCTTATTTAATAAAGAAATAATGTAATTTATGAATCTGGTAATTGGTGATTGGTAATTGGGAAGAATGTTTTACCCATTACCTATTACCCATTACCTAACTAACGCCAGCTACACTGGGCAAATTAACTTTTAAGCGTTTCAATATCGCTTCCCGTCCTTGCATTGCCAAAGTATCTTCTAAAGGTGAAAGTTTAATTTCTTGCTGATATTTTAACTTTAACGCGGTTTGAATTAACCAATCGGCTACGAAAGGATTTTTTGGTAATAATGGTCCGTGAGAATAGGTAGCGATCGCATTTTGATAAAATGCTCCTTCTGTTCCATCTTCTCCATTATTCCCCAAGCCATACACCACACGCCCCAAAGCTTCCACTTTTCCTAATGTAGTCCGGCCACCATGATTTTCAAACCCGACTAAATAAGGTTTTGTTCCCGTCATTGCTTCTAGTTCCTGTGCCAATCGAGAAGCTGTTACTTCTATCACCAAATTACCAATACATCTTTTAGTATTTTCACCAGGATGGATGGAAACTAAATCCAAGATTCCTAAACCTTCAATTCTTTGTCCAAAGGCTGGTTCATAATAATTTCCGAGTAATTGGGGCGAACCACAAGTAAAAACTCCCGGCGTACCATGTTCGATTTTATCACGCATTGCCTCCGCTTTTGCCCCTTGTAAATCCCGCATGACAATTTCTTGTTGACGATCCTGTGCGCCCCCACCCACAATCACATCTACTGATTTTATATCCTCTGCGGTAGATTCTTGATCCAAGGGTAAAACAATCACATTATATCCCCGCCATTGGGCGCGACGTTGGATAGTAATCACATTTCCGCGATCGCCGTAGGTACTCATCAACTTAGGATATAGCCAACCAATAATAATTTCCATCGGTTTATAACTTATAAAACCTCTACTATAACGTTAGTAGGGAATAAGTTAAACAGGCTTTTTAGGAATTTTTAATGGTTAGTTATTTTGCCAATGCTGTATTAGCTGCTTTCCAACCATTCATGCTGGGTGGGAAACCTCGCACATTATCATAGCCCAACAAGTGTAAAGACATAACCGCCATTGCGGAACGATAACCAGCGGAACAGTAAACTACTACAGGTTGTTTTTTCGGGATCTTGTCGAGGTTTTGCGCCAAGGTTCGTAGAGGAATATTGATAGCATTACCAATATGACCTGAAGCATACTCAGAAGGCTCTCTGACATCCACCAGAAAAATATGATCTTGTTTCAACAACTGTTGCAACTCTTCCACTTTCCCTACTGTGTAATAGTTTCCAGGTATGGATTTGAGGTAATTATCCACTATTGTTAGCTCTTCAGCATTAGAATTATCTATTACTGCGATTTTCTGCGTTAGTGATAAAGGCAATGCTACTGCTGATAAGTCATAGCTAACAATATAAAACGTACAAATAAATACAAAAATACTTAATAAAAGTACATTTACAAAACGTTGGATTTTCATAAGTGATGATTTGCTAAAGATTTTTCCGGGAAAGTTCCATTATTTTTATCCCCATATTATTGTTGAACAATAATTACTAACCCCACCAAGGTTTTTTACCAGTTCGGGGATCAATTTCCATCCAGGGAGAAATGCGGATATACTCACCTTCCAAGTTAACGCCAACAAGCTTGAGGGGAAGAGGTGCAGGACCTCGTATTACTCTGCCATCAGCATCATAGCGAGAACCATGACAGGGACATTGAAATTGGTTGTCATTGGGATTCCAAGGAAAGGTACAACCCAAATGAGTACAGATATCAACAATTCCCCAAGGATGCAGAGTCCCATCTGATTGGATTGTGAGATAAGTAGGTTCTGTTGCTAAACCTGCAACTAAAGCACGAGTGCCAACGGGTTCAGCTAAAATCTGGCTAGAAGGAATGAGATTTCCATGAATATCCTTGGCGAGGATAGAACCATCTCCACCCACTTCTGTGGGGGCAACAAAGAATTTAGCCGCAGGATACAATACGCTGCCGGCTGTAGTGGCAACAACTGCACCTGTAAGAAAATTGAGTAATTGTCGCCTCGAAATTGAGGGACTTTCTATTTCTAGAGGAAGACTATTTGTCATTATTTTATACCTTTTAGTTTTAGTACAAGTGTTGAGTGGCTTGAAATGATAAATATGATTGTATTGCTGTTACTTATAGCATTCCCATTTAATTCATGAAATCACTCTCAAGGTAGGAAATGGAAAATCAAGAGGACTAGATGTGTGAGGAATTTTTTCTCAAAAAATTAGCTATGGATCAATCCCAGCGATCATGCTATCTTTCTCAGAAAAATTTCCGAATTATTTCGATATATTAATAAATTTCAAGTTTAGTAAACAGACAACATAAATAAAAAAACTCGTGCTAGGTTAAGGGCAGGGTACAAAAAGGTTAAAAGTCAAACCTTAAATCCGAACTTTTCATTAGAGTTTGTGCCTCCTGCTCTAGTGTCTCGGCAATCAATTTTAGATTTTAGCTTCCTGTCAAAGTTTTTTCGCCTAAAACTCACCAAATTGTTATTGGAGGTGTTGAACTCACAGCCAGAAGTGTCTGCCCATTAGAAATAAGGGAAGCGTAACTTAAATCGAATTTAATTGATTGCTTGTCCAGTCCACTCCTATATTTTTGTATTGAACCACAACCTAATCGAGAAACCGCTGTAAGCTGCTGATAATCCTTCGTAGCTTGTAGCGGTTTCTGATGTATATACTAAAAACAAAAAAACAGGTATTGTGAATGAATCAAAAAAATATATTCTCCGTCAATAGAGATATCAGCTATTTACCTGTTTCTAACAAAGGTTATATTTATGTCATTAAAATCACTGCGGGTTTTATTGTTGAGTAGTCTGGGCTGTTCCTTATTTCTTGGTAATCCTGTAGCTTTTGCTCAAGTTGTTGTTCCTACAGAGTCATCAGGTTCATCTACTACAGTACCATCAGGTTCATCAACCACTATGCCAACTTCCACCACAGTTGACAGTAGCGCCAGGTTTAGTTGTCAGTCTAACAATGGACAGTTTACAGTCATGTATCAGCCCCAAAGTCAACCAGGACAATACTTTGCTTGGGCTGCACCTCAGAATTTAGGCGGTGGTTGGGATGCTCAAAAACGTTGTCAGGCGATCGCCACCCGTTTAGAATCATATCGCCCCGATGGATTACAAGAACTGCAAATAGCGGTAGAAAATAGCGAAAATATTATCTGTGTCACCACCGAATCCCAACCCAGTTGTCGAATTGTCTTAACAGTCCCTCGTGGTAAAGATCCCTATACTATTCGGAATAGTGTATTCCAAAACCTCACTAATGCCGATGGTGGACAACAAACCATTGCTGTTAATACCTACACTAATCGTAACAGAGGTAATAACAATAGCTTATACAGTCTAGGACAAACGCTTTTAGGTGGTAGCAAGAATCAAGTTACTTCTACTAAAGCTGGAATTAATTTGAAACCATTCCTTGATCCTAAAGATGGTGGTACAGGCGGAAAATTGAGAAATGGAGTCGCAATTAAGGGTAATACCACACGCCAAAGTCCTAGTCGCCTAAATCCAGGCAGATTTCGTTAATTAGAATTCCGGGCAACCACAGGGGGTTGACATCCGATTTCGGGCAACCACAGGGGGTTTGCCCCTACAATATTTTTGTGATTATATTTACCTTTTTAGAGAAACTAAATTTACCCTTTATATAATTTTGTCCTGTATTAACTTATTAGGTGTTGTAATTATTTCTCAGGATTGATTTTTGAAGATTAGTTAGTAAGTGAAGAATACGCAATAACCGCAATGACTGGTTATCTAATTTAGGCTGCTAATTCGTCATAATGCCCCATTTCCTAGAAAGTAAGTTCGATATGACAAATTTATTAATTTATGGTACGTTGGTACGATAATATCCAAATATCAACACTCTGACTACTTAAATTCCCAAAAATCAACTTTTGGTGATTGGCAAATAATTAGTATTTAAATACTACACTGAAACCAATGCAGAGTAAATTTGTCATAAATTGTATAATTTAACCAAAATATAACTTGGTGACAATCTAGTTCTACTATCTTTTTAAGAGAAATTAACAATGGTGACAAACCTGATTACAAGTAATATGAATCAAGTTCTACAATTGGGCGATCGCATCCTCCAGTCCACAGAGGTTTTATCATTATTGTCGGAATACCAGCTATTACCGCTATTAATTAAGGAAATACTCATTGATCAAGCGATCGCAGAAATTGTCTGTACCCCAGAGGAAGAACAACTAGCCTGTGAACAATTAGCCCAACAATATCAGGGACTAGAACCACAGAGCGAAAGTTTCCAAAAATTGCAGATCATGGCGGTACGACAATTAAAACTGGAAAAGTTCAAAGAGGAAACCTGGGGAGGGGATTTAAACTCCTACTTTTTCCAACGGAAAAGCCAGTTAGATAGGGTGATTTATTCCCTAATTACCACCTCAGAAATTGGTATCGCTCAAGAAATCTACTTCCGTATTCAAGAGGGTGAACAATCTTTTGCGGAATTAGCACGGGAATATGCCCAAGGCCCAGAATCCCAAACAGATGGCTTAGTCGGACCCATAGATTTACAATCCCTCCATCCCACATTGGTGAATATCCTCTCCAAAAGTCAACCACAACAACTATCACCACCAACTCAAATCAATAACGTGATAGTAATTGTTCGATTAGAAAAAATACTACCAGCCCAACTAGATCGTTCCATGCGACAGCGGTTACTAAATGAACGATTTAATCAGTGGTTACAAACACAAATGACAGAAAAAAAATGTCAGATTCAGACCATGTAAATCGCCAAATATCAACCTTTTCGCCAATATAAAGTGAAATAAATAACTCAATCAATATGACTTATACTCAGAGTACCTTTGAAGAATTCATTGCCAGTCTTGAAGGATTTGATCAATTATCAGACGAAGAAATTAACAACCTCTTATCATCACAAATTCTTCAGCCTTTACGTTATCGAATAGGGCAAAAAATTATTGGTAAAGAACAACTACCAGAAAGGATCTCCATTCTTTATCAAGGTAACGTCAGACTATTGGGATATAATCCCCAAAACCAACTACCAATTACCTTAAAATTGCTGCAACCAGGGGCAACAATTGGCGAAATTTCTTGGTTACGTGAATTGCCTTGTGAAACAGCGATCGCTTCCACTGAAGTCATCTGTTTAACCTGGAAAGCCGCAGATTATTTGCAATTTATCAACCGCAATCCAGCCTTTGCTAAAGCTCGTCAAAACCAAAGTCACCTCATTGAAATCTTTGATATTTTGAGTTCACAAGTAGCACAAAAAGCTTTAGTCAATCACAACCTCAAAGAGATTACCCAACAGGCTCAATTAGCAGCAAAAATTCATTATTTATCACCAGGAAAAACCGCTTTAAGAGAATTAGACAGCGATCGCGTATGGTTTGTTAGTGGTCGTAGTTCCCTCCCCAATTTTCCACCCAATTCTCGCCTAGAAACCGACGTAATTGAAGTTAAAGATAACGTTCCTCTCCGCTTATTGGGAATTAATCCTCAAGACCTATCATTACTTGATGGTGTCACCATTGAATCAGAAACATTAGAAACTATATCAGATAGCAGAGTAGATTCAGAAATTCCCTACGCCCAAGAACCAGAATTTGTTCCTCCCACCACATCAAACAAGCAATTTAAAAATCAAAACTATCCATTTTTCCGGGGACAAGGGGAATTAGATGCCACTCTAGCTTGTTTTCAAATGCTATCCAAGCATTTAGAAATGCCCTTTCGGAAAGAAGTAGTCCGGCGAATTTTAAACGACCAAATTAAGCGTCAAGGTAGTATATCTTTTCAAGTTTGCGCTTATTTATCAGAACTAATTGGACTTAAATCTCAGCTAGTTGATGTTCCCGCTGTTTCTATCAATCGCATTCCCACACCAGCATTAATTCGCTATCGTGACAGTTTTGCTGTCCTCTATGCAGTAGATGGAAAAACAGTAGTTTTGGGTTTACCATCTCAAGGCATTATCAACTGCCAAATTAATCAACTGGTAGAAGAATTAGAAACCGATGACGCTAATCTGCAACCACAAGTTAGAGTTCTATTACTGAGCGCAACCAAAGAAACACCCAAAGAACGCTTTGGTTTATCTTGGTTTGTTCCTTACTTATCACGTTACCGCCGGGTACTGATAGAAGTATTTATTGCTTCCTTCTTCGTTCAATTAGCTGCCCTCGCTAATCCTCTAGTTATTCAGCTAATCATTGATAAAGTCATCGTCCAGAATAGTATTAGTACCCTGAATATTTTAGGGGTATTACTATTAGCAGTGGGTGTGTTTGAAGCAGTATTAACCACCTTGCGGACTTACTTATTTGTAGATACCACCAACCGCATTGACATGAGTTTGGGGTCACAAATTATTGACCACTTACTGCGCTTACCACTACGCTATTTTGATAAACGCCCAGTTGGTGAATTATCAACCAGAATTAATGAATTAGAAAATATTCGTCAGTTTCTCACCGGTACGGCGTTAACAGTAGTCTTAGATGCCCTATTTTCCGTCGTTTATATAGTTGTCATGCTGTTTTACAGTTGGCAACTAACTCTCGTCGGATTAGGGACAATTCCTCTGTTTGTGGTAGTGACATTAATTGCTGCTCCTACAGTCAGTAGACAATTAAGAACTAAAGCTGAACGGAATGCCGAAACTCAATCTTATTTGGTTGAGGTTATGTCAGGTATTCAAACAGTTAAAGCCCAAAATATTGAATTACGCTCCCGGTTTTCTTGGCAAAAGAAATACGCTAAGTTTGTCGCCGCCGGTTTTAAAACTGTTCTCACTTCCACATTAGCTAATTCAACCAGTCAGTTTCTCAGTAAACTTAGCAGTTTATTAGTTTTATGGGTGGGAGCTTATTTAGTTTTGCAAGGAGAATTAACATTAGGAGAATTAATTGCCTTTCGGATTATTTCTAGTTACGTTACTACCCCGATTTTACGCTTGGCACAAATCTGGCAAAACTTCCAAGAAACTGGGTTATCTCTAGAACGATTAAGTGATATTGTGGACACACCACAAGAAGCAGAAATAGATCGGAATAATATTCCCCTTCCTGCTATTAGCGGTGCTGTTAAATATGAAAACGTTTCCTTCCGATTTGCTGCCAGTGGACCACTACAACTCAGCAATGTCAGCGTCGAATTTGCCGCAGGTAAATTTGTGGGCATTGTCGGACAAAGTGGTTCAGGGAAAAGTACAATGATGAAATTACTGCTCAGACTTTATGACACAGAATCTGGCAGAATTTTAGTTGATGGTTACGACATTGCCAAAGTCGAACTTTATTCACTACGGCGGCAAATTGGTGTAGTTCCCCAAGATACCCTCTTATTTGATGGCACAGTGCAAGAAAATATTGCTTTAACTAATCCTGATGCCACAACAGAAGAAATTATTGAAGCTGCTCAAATTGCCGTTGCCCATGAATTTATTATGACCTTGCCAAATGGTTATAATACAAGAGTTGGAGAACGGGGATCAGCCCTTTCTGGTGGACAAAGACAGAGAATTGCGATCGCTCGTTCTGTATTACAAAGACCTAAAATCCTAGTTTTAGACGAAGCCACCAGCGCCCTAGATTATCCCACAGAAAGGCAAATTTGTCTGAACTTAGCTCGCGCCTTTAAAGGTAATACAGTCTTCTTCATTACCCACCGTTTAAATACTGTTAGTAATGCCGATACTATCGTCGTCATGGATAATAGTAGAATGATAGAACAAGGCAGTCATCAAGAACTCATGGCAGCTAAAGGTCATTATTTCTATCTTTATCAACAACAGGAAGTAAACTTGTAATTCGTTCGTTCTTAGTTATCAGTTGTCAGTTGTTCCTATAAAATTCAACTGATAACTAATTAAAGATAAAATTACACACCATTAAATATTCAATCTAAAATCCAAAATCTGAAATTATTATGACTCAACTTAATGGTAGTTACACCAACGGAAATGGTAACGGCAACGGAAATGGTAAAGGATCTTATAGAGATGCACAAGTCTTAACACCTCCAAAACCCGCTCCTAAACAGCCAAAACCTGACCTCAATTTCGACAACTTCGAGCAATCTGTAGTTCTCCGCCAATCTCCAATTTGGTCACGAACCATCATGATTACTCTCATGGGATTGGCTTGTTTTGGAATTATCTGGGCTTGTTTAGCGAAAATTGAGCAAGTAGTTCCTGCCACAGGACAATTAAAACCAGAAGGAACAGTTAAAGACGTACAAGCTCCCATCAATGGAGTTGTAAAATCACTGTATGTCAAAGATGGTAAAGAGGTAAAACCAGGAGATTTATTATTAACTTTTGATTCCATTGCTACCCTAGCTGAATTAAATTCATTGAATAAAATTCGGATAGCTTTAATTCAAGAAAACAATATCTATCGTCGTTTAATGGGAGCAAGTACAGGAATAGATGCTGAAATAGCATTTTTACGCAGTAAACTCCCCGGAGAATCGGCTTTTCTGCTCAAAAGTCGCTCCTCCTTAGTAGCAGAAAATGAATTATTACGTTCTCAATTAAGAAATTTACCAGGAGCAGCAGGTACAGGAATTGATGAACAACAACTATTAGCAGTTGCAAAAACAGAATTAGCATCTCGCTCCAAAGCCGCAGATTTGGAAGTTGAAAAAACCCGAAAACAACTTTCTCAAACTAGATTTAGACTGCAAGATACTAAAAATGGTTTAGCAATTCAAAGTCAGATTTTAGGTAGTCTTAAAACCTTAGCGGAAGAAGGTGGTATTTCTAAACTGCAATATCTGAATCAGCAACAACAGGTACAAACTCTTTCCGCAGAAATATCACAATTGCAGGAAGAAGAAAAACGGCTACAATTTGAGATTGATAAGGGAAAAGAGCAATTAACTAATACAGTTGCTAGTTCTGATAAAATTATTTTGGAAAAAATCGGTGCTAACAAACAACGGATTGCGGAAATTGATAGTCAATTCATGAAGATTATTCTAGACAATGAACAGCGTTTAGCAGATATTAATAGTAAAATCTCCCAAACACAATTAAACGTTAAATATCAAGAACTTCGCGCTCCTGTAGGAGGTGTAATTTTTGATCTTCAAGCTAAAAATCCGGGTTTTGTTGCCAATTCCACCCAAAAGCTACTGCAAATCGTCCCTAAAGATAACCTCATAGCCGAAGTTTTCATCACCAATAAAGATATTGGTTTTGTTAGGAAAGGTATGAATGTAGATGTGAGAATTGACTCTTTTCCCTTTAGTGAATTTGGTGATATTAAGGGTAAAGTAATTAGTATTGGTTCAGATGCTTTACCTCCCGACCAAAACCATCAATTTTACAGGTTTCCAGCCAAAATCAAGTTAGATAGACAACAATTAAGTCTCACCAATCAAGAGAGAAAGATATCTTTACAATCGGGTATGTCTATTACCGCTAATATCAAAGTCCGTGAAGAACGGACAGTCATGAGTTTATTTACGGAAATGTTTACCAAGCAAATTGAGAGCTTAAACGAAGTCCGTTAGGGATTTTTAAAAGACTTAACCTAGAAGTGTAGGGGTTTAGGTTTAGAGGATTTTTTAAAAGTCCTTATTTATGTATCAAGAACTTTTAGATATCCCTAAATCCCCCTTTTTAAAGAGGGTTAGGGGGATCTGTAAGTGCCTATGTTAAGTAAGTTAACAGATTCTGAAATTGGCTCGTAGTTAGGGCTTTAGCCCTACTTTCAGGTCTAAAGACCTTACTACAAACCTTTAATTATTTACGTTACTCTACTTATATAGAAACTAAGCGACGTAGGGATTCAGCCCGACGTTTAGCAACAGCGTTATTGGGTGCTAATTTGAGTGTTGCTTCATACATTTCTAAAGCTTGAGCATTCAATTTTTTCTTTTCGTAAGCGTGTCCGAGATTATTTAGGGCTGATACATAGTCTGGGTTCAATTTTATGGCTTCTTTGTATTGACGAATTGCTAAGTCATATTGCTCTTGAGCAAAGTAAACATATCCCAATCCGTTGTAAATAGGAGCAATAGATTCTTCTCCCTCTTCTTCGGCTGCTTTGAGAGATTTTTGGAATAGGGGTATGGCTTGACTAAATACTTTTTTTTCTGAATAGATACTAGCTAATTCATAATATTCTTGAGCCGTACCTTTTTCTTTAGTTAATTTGTTTTTTAACTTATTCAAGGAGCTTTCAAGTTTTCGGGTTTTGAATACTTGACGAAAAACATTCACTCCGGCAAATGCCAGTAAAACAACAAAAAGTGACAGATAAATGATGACTAAATTGCTATCCATTTTCTACAAATACAAATTATTAAAATACTCTATCTATTATCAGTTATTAGGTTGTATATTTCTCACTAAATTACTACAATCCCCAGTATTCTATCCGCTCTTTTAGCCAACCTGTAACCGTGTAACGAGCGATCGCTTCATTCACGTTACGTCTTAATTCATCATATTGTAATCCTTTTGGCATCACTACAGATAGCGGTTCTGCTGATAATTTAGTTGACAGTATGCGATATTGGGGATGTGCTTGCACCCAACCACTAAGAATACTAATATCTGCTGCAAAACCATCTACCTGATTACTTTCTATTTTTTCCCACCCTTGAGCATAAGAATTTACGCTGACCAACTCAGCAGAGGGTGTAAAATATTTTAGGTATCCAATTGTGCTGGAGTAGTTGAGAACAGCTATTTTCCGTTTGTTGACATCTTTTAAGGCTTGAATAGCTGTATTTTTTGTAACTATTCCTGCTCCGTCATAATAGTAAGGAACACTGAAGCTAACGATGCGAGAACGTGATTCTGTGGCTGTGACTCCAGCGATCGCTAAATCAACTTGCTGATTAAATACTAATGGTAAGCGATCGCTATTAGCTACTGGTTGCAACTTCACAGCATCAGCTTTACCCAACAAATCCCTAGCCAAACGGTTAGCTAAATCAATCTCTAACCCTTGTAAAGTACCCTTTTCATCCCTAAAACCTAAAGGGCGAAGATTATCCTTAACTGCCATATTTAAATAGCCTCGTTGCTGAATTTCCGCCATTGTCGCGGCAGATGCAGTTAAGTTTCCATTGATAAAATACAGACAAAAAATCAAAAAAAGGGTAGCGGATAATACCAGATGTAACTTATTCATAATTGCTCTGCGTTTTACTCCAATTAAAAATACCAAAAAGTTTCTTGATTTTTAATTTTCAATTCTCCGAAGTGCCATCCGTTACATCCGTTATTCATCCGTTGCCACCTTTATCCGTTAACCGAGTTAGCCAGTTCCGCAATTTTAGCGAAGCTTGCAGGATCAAGAATTGCCAATTGTGCCAACATTTTGCGGTTTAGTTCCACATTGGCCTTTTTCAAATTACCAATCAAACGGCTGTAGCTTAAACCGTGTTGTCTAGAAGCTGCATTAATCCGCGCTATCCATAGACGGCGAAAATCACGCTTCTTCTTTTTGCGATCGCGGTAAGCACTGCGAAGCGCCTTCATTACTTGTTGGTTAGCGGTTCTAAACAAAGTTGAGTGAGAACCACGAAAACCTTTAGCTAATTTGAGAATTTTATTGCGGCGTTTACGAGCTACATTACCGCGTTTTACCCGAGTCATATCTTATTACCTGTGATCTTTTACAAATATGGAAGCATTAAACGTACGTTAGGTTCGTCTCGTTCATGAACAACTGCCATTTTTGACATATCGTTCTTTTTACTAGAGGATTTATGCTCTAATAAGTGGTTTTTGAAAGGTTTGCGGCGGACAATTTTACCGCTACCGGTGGCGCGGAATCTCTTCGCCGCAGCCTTGCGAGTCTTTAGTTTAGGCATGGGATGGCTTTAATTCAACACAATCTATTATTATATATGAGAAAAGGCAAATTGTATGCCCCATCAGCAAGATCGCCAAAAATTCCCAGGACATAACCATCATATTCAGATATTAAATCGTTATAAAAAATAGAAATGAGATCACAAACCCAGATATGAAGCCTGTTGTACAGCTAAATGAGAAAATTTTGTTTTATGTTTGTTCATTACAGAAGCCGTCTAGACTGCATAAATGTTAGGATTGCCACAGAGTGAGAATCGCGTAAGAGAAGGAAAAAAAACTGAATGGCAGAATTTGAAAAGTCAATATCCTTTGATGGACGGGATATTCGACTGACGGTTGGCCTACTAGCCCCCCAAGCAGGTGGGTCGGTTTTGATACAATCAGGAGATACAACTGTTTTAGTAACGGCTACAAGGTCAGCAGCGCGGGAAGGCATTGATTTTTTGCCACTGACCGTAGATTACGAAGAAAGATTGTACGCAGCAGGAAGAATTCCTGGGGGAATTATGCGCCGGGAAGGTCGTCCACCGGAAAAGGCAATTCTTGCCAGTCGTCTGATTGACCGTCCACTCCGTCCTTTATTCCCTTCATGGTTGCGGGATGATTTGCAAGTTGTAGCAATAACCATGTCAATGGATGAGCAAGTCCCCCCTGATGTGTTAGCAGTCACAGGTGCTTCAATTGCTACTCTCATTGCCCAAATTCCTTTTAATGGACCAATGGCCGCAGTGCGAGTAGGCTTGGTTGGTGATGATTTTATTATTAACCCCACCTACGCAGAAATTGAAGCGGGCGATTTGGATTTAATCGTTGCCGGTTCTCCAGATGGGGTAATCATGGTGGAAGCGGGTGCAAATCAGTTGCCAGAGCGAGATATTATTGAAGCGATTGATTTTGGCTACGAAGCGGTTCGGGATTTAATTCAAGCCCAGTTAGATTTGCTGGATGAATTAGGTCTAAAACTGGTGCAAGAAGAACCACCCGAAGTAGATAAGACATTAGAAAACTATATCCGCGATCGCGCCAGTGATGAGATCAAAAAAATCTTGGCGCAATTTGAGTTAACTAAAACTGATCGTGATATTGCTTTAGATGCAGTTAAAGATAGTATTTCGGCTGAAATCAAAGCTTTACCAGAAGAAGACCCCATTCGCATCGCTGCCACATCCGACTCCAAAGCTCTTGGTAATACATTCAAAAGCATTACCAAATATTTCATGCGTCTGCAAATCATTGAAGATAACGTGCGCGTAGATGGTCGTAAACTTGATGAAGTCCGTCCTATCTCTTGTCGAGTTGGTATTATACCCAAACGAGTGCATGGTAGCGGCTTATTTAACCGGGGACTGACTCAGGTACTATCAATGTGTACCCTTGGTACTCCTGGAGATGCCCAAAATCTCAACGACGACTTGCAACTAGAACAAACCAAACGTTACCTGCATCACTATAACTTCCCTCCCTTCTCCGTCGGCGAAACCAAGCCATTACGCGCCCCTGGGAGACGAGAAATCGGACATGGTGCATTAGCAGAACGGGCATTGTTACCTGTACTACCACCAAAAGACAAGTTCCCCTACGTAATTCGCGTCGTTTCGGAAGTGCTTTCTTCCAACGGTTCAACTTCAATGGGTTCAGTTTGTGGTTCTAGTTTATCCCTCATGGATGCAGGTGTACCCATTACCAAACCAGTGAGCGGTGCGGCAATGGGCTTGATTAAGGAAGGGGACGAAGTGCGAATCCTTACCGATATTCAAGGCATTGAAGACTTTTTGGGTGACATGGACTTCAAAGTTGCCGGTACAGATACTGGGATTACAGCTTTGCAAATGGATATGAAAATATCTGGTTTGTCTTTAGAAGTCATTGCCCAAGCCGTCAACCAAGCCAAACCTGCCCGGTTACACATTCTGGAAAAAATGCTCCAGACGATTGATACACACAGGGAAGAAACTTCACCCTTTGCCCCACGTCTGCTAACAATTAAGATTGATCCTGACATGATTGGTCTGGTTATTGGACCTGGTGGTAAAACCATTAAAGGTATCACTGAAGAAACTGGTGCAAAAATTGACATCCAAGATGATGGTACTGTCACCATTTCCGCAGTTGATGAAAACCGAGCTAAGAGAGCGCGGAACATCGTTCAGGGCATGACTCGTAAACTCCATGAAGGGGATGTTTATATCGGTCGTGTGACACGGGTTATACCCATTGGTGCTTTTGTGGAGTTCTTGCCCGGTAAAGAAGGCATGATTCACATTTCTCAACTTGCTGACTATCGCGTTGGTAAGGTTGAAGATGAAGTAGCTGTTGGTGATGAGGTGATTGTCAAAGTGCGAGAAATTGACAATAAGGGTCGAATTAATCTAACACGCTTAGGTATTCACCCAGATCAAGCCGCAGCAGCACGGGAAGCAGCAGCAGTAAACAATTAAATCGCTGGCTGGATTTTAGATTTTAGATTACGGACAAATCGCAAATCTAAAATCCGCGATGCCTTGCTAGTAGGCATCGTTACGGTGATTTTGGTAGTAAGTTAGTTATATAAAACCAATACAAAAAAAGCTAACAACCAATTTGGCAACAGGTAAGTTTATGTCGTAATTAGGGTTTGCTTAAAAAGTTGTCTGTGAGGGCTAGGAGTCAGGAGTCAGGAGGAAGAATTAGAAGAAGAGAAGAATAGTATTGAATCTGGTAAAGTGATAGGTTTTTGCTAATTTCAACCCTTATTCCTTGCACTTGATTCACCCCTTTCACCTTCAAACTTTTGATATATCTCAGTTCTAGGTTTATTCAGCAGACCCTAATTATCAAGAGGTAAAAATTATGGTAACAGTATCAATATCGAAGCGATCCGCAGGAATCTCGCAACTCAACAAATGCGTTAGGTTTCATTCCCTTGCTTGGCAACGCTAACGCGAACAAACCAACCTATAAATTAAGACTTTTTTCGATTTGGACAAGATATTGTTTTAAAGTGAGTATATATTATGATGGGAATATTTGTATAGTTAATTTATAGTTATTAATTCTTTTAGATATCGTTAATCTTGGGTTATGCCTTCGGCACACTTCGTGAACGTTCCTCAACCCAATCTACTAGGAATTGCCATTCCACTACTGCCCCTTTGATGGCAGCACAAGATAATGTTGACAACCTATCACAGCCAGTCAGCAATATAGACAGGTCCAGTTTCGATACTTCCATCGGGCATGATGGTATTCCAGAAAAAAGTACCAATGTTGCCATATCTGACTTGACGGAGTTCCAACCCATTGTTGTGCATAAAACCAACAGTGTTTCTGAGGTCAGCTTCAGCCAGGTTGGTATGATTGAGGATGGCTGGACCAATAGCACCAGCCAAATTAGCCCTAGTCAAGTTTGCGTAACTCAAGTCAGCACTTCGCAAATCAGAATGCAACCCAGTCTTGATCAGATTAGCACCTCGCAAATCAGCCCTACTCAAGTTACAATCATAAAGAAAGCCTTCCGAAACATCAATTCCAACCAAGAAAGCATTGCTGAGATTAGTACCAATAAAACCGCATTGAGCCAAGTTAGCTCCAGCCAAGTTAATTCCACTGAGATCGGCTCCTTCCAGCAAAGAGTAGTCCCCGTAAATATAGCTAAAGCTCAGTCCAGAGAAATCCCTTCTTCCAGCAGCATAAAGCTTGAGGAACTCTTCAATAAAACAAATTTCGGGTCTCTTGTTTCCATCCATAACTTAACTCCCGAATCAATTACTACCATCAACTCTACCACACAAACCCTCTGGAACATTCTCTTCGACCCAACCTTCAACATCACCCTCCAAATCACCGACCTCCCCACCGGACAACTAGCCGAAGCCCAAATCACCCAATTCGACCCCAAGGTCGCCCCAACGGCGGCACGCTTCTCATAGACAACGACGCTAACGGCGCAGGCTGGTTCATAGACACCACCCCCTACGATAACAGCGAATTTGGAACAACCAGCGCCTTCAGATCCACAGCCACCGACCCTGGTAACGACCTCACCTATAGTTGGAACTTTGGCGATAACCCTTTTGAAAACTTATTTATTTTATAGCTGATTTTCTTACATCGAACTCAGGTAATACCAATTACCAACCTAAATTCTGGTTGACATTAGAGTTTTTAGTGCGATATAATGGTATGCTATTTAAAGTGTATTGATTGCTGCACTAGGCTAAAAAAGTATATCAATAATATCGGTAGCTGATATGGCCTAGATGCCAATTTTTTGTTGTTTATTAATGAGGTGAATATGGCAAAGCGCCGTAACCCGAAAAAAGAAAAGGCGCTACGAAACCAGGCCTACGCCAGAAAGTTTCGTAAACGGACCACCACAGGTAGAATGGGCAGAAGATTCCAACAAAGACCGCCCAAGAGTGAAGAGGAAGAAGGAACAGGCGCAGCAGCAATGGACGCTGCTGATTAATGTATCTGGTTAAATTTAACTCTTTCATATAGTAGGAGTCAGGAGTCAGGAGTCAGGAGTCAGGAGGAAGAAAATTTTCCCTGCTTACTGCTCACTGCCCCTTGCTCCTTTTATTTCACCCCGATTTGAGTTCGGGCGTTGACAAGAGCTTGTCTAACTTGTTCAAATCCTGTACCTCCATAGCTGTTGCGGGCTGCAACTACTTGGCGTGGAGTTATGGCTTCATAAATATCGGCGGCAAATGCGGGATGGATTTGTTGCCATTCTTCTAATTGTAGGTCTTTGAGTAGTTTACCAGCGGCAATACTGGTTTTGACGACTTTGCCCACAATGTTATAAGCTTCGCGGAAGGGTACACCCCTAGCGGCGAGATAATCTGCGACATCGGTAGCGTTAGCAAAGTCTTCTGTAACTGCTGTTGCTAGTCGCTGATGACGAAATTCTAAACCTTCTTGCAGTAGAATTGTCATTGCTTCTAAACAGGCTTTGACTGTGTTTACGCTGTCAAATATGCATTCTTTGTCTTCCTGGAGGTCTTTGTTATAAGCCAGGGGTAAACCCTTCATAATTACTAACATGGCTTGCAGATGACCAAAGACTCGCCCGGTTTTGCCGCGCACTAATTCGGGTACGTCGGGGTTTTTCTTTTGGGGCATAATGCTAGAACCTGTGGCACAGCTATCTTTAAGGGTGATGAAGCGAAATTCTTCAGATGCCCACAGGATTATTTCTTCAGAAAGACGGCTGAGGTGAACCATGATAATACTAGCAGCACAGAGAAATTCTATGGCAAAGTCCCGATCGCTCACTCCGTCCAAACTGTTAGCATAAACATTGTCAAAATGTAATAAATTGGCTGTATAGTGGCGGTCAATAGGAAAAGTTGTTCCCGCTAAAGCACCACAACCCAAAGGAGAGATATTGACTCGGCTATAAACGTCTTCTAAGCGTTCCCAGTCCCGTTGTGCCATCTGAAAGTAGGCCAGTAAATGGTGGGCTAAACTGACTGGTTGGGCGCGTTGCAGGTGGGTATAACCAGGAATGAGGGTTTCAACATTTTTTTCGGCTATATCAACTAAGACTGTTTGCCAGTCCCGTAATTGTTGGCGGATTTGTTGAATTTGATCGCGGAGGTATAATCTTGTATCTGTACCTACTTGGTCATTGCGAGAACGGGCGGTGTGAAGTTTTTTACCGACATCTCCGACAATTTCCGTAAGGCGCTTTTCTACGGCAAAATGGACATCTTCAGCATCAACACCGGGTTGGAATTGTCCTTGACGATATTCTTGACGAACTTGTTCTAAACCGTTGAACAGTGCTTCCCCTTCTGCACGGGAAATTATCCCTGTATGCGCCAACATTTTGGCATGGGCTTGAGAACCGGTAATATCATATTCGATAAGTTCAATGTCAAAACTGATACTAGCATTAAAACGAGCGATCGCTGGATGTAGCGCGGATTCAAACCGCTGACTCCAAGTTTGTTTTTCGGTCATAAATCTGAAGGGAGAGGCAGAGATTATATGTAGATGTTAGATTTTGAATCATACGCCCTATGTGAGTTAAAAATCTTGTTGTTTCATAAGCGAAATTACAAGGTCTTCAGTATCTAAATAATTAATCCAAAATCTAAAATCTAAAATCACTTTAACCGTAACTAGTAAAACCTTTGAACAGATAACCCACAATTATACCAATCAACATTGCCCAAACTTGCCCAGTTTTGACAAAGTGATTCCAAGAGGCTTGTACTTGACCTAACAGGTCTGGGTCTTTAACATGACCAACATTAGCCAGAAGAGTAATGTGTTCGTGTAAATTTCCTAGCAGTGGCAATAGTGAATCATTCAAATGTTCCATAATAATTTTACCAAAATGTTTATTACCTGTTATCAAGAGTTGAAGTAACTAATCAAATCAAAAGCTACCGCAATTATACGCAATATTTACTTTCATACTTTACTATATTTCTGCCGCCAAACGTAATTTTTCTGAAGTTCGTAAAATTTGCCCAGCTAAAACTGCTGCACCAAAGCCATTATCTATATTAACTACACCAATACCAGCAGCACAAGAGTTAAGCATTGTCAATAGAGGTGCTAAACCCGAAAAGCTTGCACCATAGCCAATACTGGTAGGAACAGCAATTACGGGACAATCTGCCAAACCCGCTACAACACTAGGTAAAGCCCCTTCCATGCCCGCGACAACGATTAAAACCGATGCTGATTCTAATACATGACGGTTGCTTAATAACCGATGAATTCCCGCCACACCTACATCCCAGAGGCGCTGTACAAAAAAACCGGAAAGTTCCGCAGTAACAGCGGCTTCTTCGGCAACGGCTAAATCGGCAGTACCAGCGGAAAGAATGCCAATTTTACCGGGAAATCTGACTTCAATTACAGGGGGAACAATGGCACAAATTCGGGCTTGTTCGTAATATTGGATACCTCTAACTTTTGGTTGTAAGGCGGAATATACTTGTGGTTCAATGCGGGTAGCCATGACGACAGAAGTGCGGTGGCGCATGACTTCCATGATTTGAGCAATTTGTTCCGGTGTTTTACCAGGTCCCCAAATTACTTCCGGAAAACCGGTTCTTAATTGACGATGATGGTCTATTTTGGCAAACTCACCTACGGATTGATAGGCTAGGTCTTTGAGGGAGTCGAAGGCTATATCTGGGGTTATTTTACCATTGGCGACGGCTTCTAAGAGCGATCGCAAATTTTCTGGTTGTGTCACTGCAATTTTGAATTAAAAATGAATTATAAATCTATTCTAGGCTGATTATATTTTTAACATCTATGATACTATACCAAGCATGGCTTGACGAAGAGCCATAAATTTAATCAAATCATGAAAAAACACATTAATAAAACAAAGGATATAAATATTTTTCATAAGTTTATGATTAGCCTAATATGTTTTATTTTTATGATAAACATATCTATAGCTTACTCTCAAGATAAAACTGTAACTGTTCCAGATCGAGACACACCTGTTGCTCAAAATTCTGACGTTGTGAATAAAATAGATGGAACTCCTGTATTGTTAGGAGATACCACACTATTTGTAATTCAAAGGAATGTGGGTTCATTTTCTCCCCAAGAGAGAGCGGAAGCCGTAAGCAATAGACTAGAAAAAATTGCTAATGATCCATCAACATCCCTAGAGAATCTACAACTTATAGAGAATGCGGATATCACTAATATTGTTGTAGGGGATAAACTGTTACTTACACTCACAGATAAAGATGCTAAAGCTGCAAATCAAACCAGACAAATATTAGGCAAGGAATATTTAGAAATAATTAAAAATACTATTATCCAATATCGAAAAGAACGTAGCCTAGTCAATATTTTAAAAGGAATAATTTATAGTTTTATTTCAACCCTTGTTTTATTAATACTTTTAAAAGTATTTAATCAAATTTATCCCAGAATTATTACTAGATTACAAAATTGGACAGGAATTAGAATCCCTGAGTTAAGAATTCAAAATATAGAACTTTTACCCGCAGCTAGAGTCAGTAATATTGTGACTAGGCTAGTTAAAATTATCCGCACAATTCTAGTAATTAGTATTTTCTATATTTACATTTCTTTGGTTTTGAGTTTTTTTCCTTGGACAAAACAAATAAGTTCTAGACTTATTAGTTATTTTCTAGCAACAATTTATAAAAGTTGGTTAGCATTTGCAGATTATTTACCCAATATATTTGCATTAGCATTAATTATTTTTATCAGTTACTATAGTCTTAAATTTATTCGCTATCTTTTCACAGAATTAGGAAATGGAACTATATCCGTTCCCGGCTTTTATAATGATTGGGCAGAGCCAACCTATAAACTGGTATTTTTAATTATAGTGGCTTTAGCCTTAGTGTTAGCATTTCCTTATTTACCAGGATTTGGTTCACCAGCATTTCAAGGTATATCAGTATTTTTAGGGATTTTGTTTTCCTTGGGTTCAACGGCTGTTGTAGCTAATGTTGTCGCGGGGACTATTCTTATTTATACCCGTGCTTTCCAAATGGGCGATCGCATTAAAATTGGTGAAGCTATAGGTGATATAGTAGAAAAAACCCTGCTAGTTACGCGCATTCGTACCATCAAAAATGTCATTATTACTATTCCTAATGGAACTGTATTAACTAGCCAAATTATCAACTATACAGCCCTATCTCAAGACCCTAATTATTATCTAATATTACATACAACAATCACACTTGGGTATGATGTGCCTTGGCGAAAAGTTCATCAAGTTTTAATTGATGCAGCAATAGCGACAAATAATATACTAACTGAACCTATTCCCTTTGTTTTGCAAACTAGTTTAGATGATTTCTATGTTAGTTATGAATTAAATGCTTATAGTAATAAACCCATGCTAATGGCGAACATTTATTCAGAACTCCATCAAAATATTCAGGATAAATGTAGTGAAGCAGGGATTGAAATTCTTTCTCCTCATTATTCTGCGATCAGAGACGGTAATCAAACCACCATACCAGAAAACTATCTGTCTGAAGATTACAAAGCACCAGGATTTCGGCTATCTTCTTTAAATAACCTTTTCAACCCTGATAACAGTAAAAATACACCAAATTTATGAATGTAAATTAACCGTTTATTTAATAAGGATTAACTTGTGGAAAATGCTTTAAAGACAATTCAAAAATTATTAGATGATGCTATAGTTATCAAATTGATTGAAGTAACTTCAGGGATTATTATAGTTGCCATTATTTTCCGAATTTTATCTCAAGTTTTACCGCGTCAGGTTCAAGACAGTGATTTACGCTATCGTATCCGCAAAGGCATTACCTTTGTTGGTTATGCAATTATAGCTTTATTAATTGTTTTGATATTTAGTGATAGCCTGGGAAAACTAACAGTAATTTTTGGGGTAATTGGTGCTGGTGTCGCCTTTGCATTACAAGAAGTAATTGGGAGTTTTGCTGGTTGGGTAGCTATTTCCTTCGGTCAATTTTACAAACCAGGAGATAGAGTATTACTGGGTGGGATAATGGGAGATGTTATAGATATTAGTATTTTACGGACTACTTTAATGGAGTGCGGTGCTTGGGTAAAAGCTGATCTTTATAATGGCAGAATTGTCAGAATTGCTAATAGTTTTGTGTTTAAAGAACCCGTATTTAATTATTCAGCAGATTTTCCCTTTGTCTGGGATGAAATTACTGTACCAGTAAAATACGGGAGCGATCGCTCTTTAACCAGAGAAATCCTGCAACAGGTAGCTAACGAAGTTGTCGGGGAATATATGCCTCAAGCACAGGTACAATGGCAACATATGGTACACAAATATTTAATTGAAGATGCCAGAATCGAACCTGCTGTCACCCTAGCAGCTAACGACAACTGGCTAGAATTTACCCTGCGTTATGTAGTGGACTACAAACAACGTCGAGGTAAAAAAGATGTCATCTTTAGCCGAATTCTTGACGAATTCGACAACACAAAAGGAAGTATAAGCATTGCTTCCACCACCATTCACATAGTAGAAACACCTGCATTTAACGTCAAACTAACGGACAACACATAAAAAAGTTCTCCAACTTTTGTAGTCGCTACATCATAGCCCCCTCTCGAAGAGCGGGGAGGGGGTTGAGAGTGGGGTTTTTGTATCTCACTTAACCGATAACCGCTATAAAAATTCCTAACTTCCCAGAAGAATATGTGCCAATATCACCTGAGTTCGACATAAGATAATTTTTGGAAAACTGCCCCAAATATGAGTCTCAAACCCTTATGATCTCGTTGAAAAAATCATAACTCTGTTCGCGTAGCGTCTCCGAAGGAGAAACTCCGAACTCCTAACACCGAACTCAGGTAATATCCATTTCCCTATTTCGTAACTTTAATTTCATGAATATTCCAAAAAGCACCACCAAGGGCAGAATATTGGATACCTTGAAAACGGTTTCTGATTGCTGATAAAGAATATGAGTTAACCAAGTAAATAAAAGGTAAATACTCCTGTGTTAATTGTTGACTTTCGCCATAAATTTTCTTTAATTTAGCCTCATCAAACTCCTGTGCGCCTTGAATATAAAGTTCATGAATTTTCTTTTCCCAGTCAGCAACTTCCCAACCTTCAATCGGTTTTTGTCCAGCTTGTGGTTTTTGATTAAACATATGTAGTCCTCCTTCAGGAGACCACACATTAGCCCCATCATTTGGTTCTAAACCCCCTGTTAAACCTATTAAACAAGCATCCCAATCTAAAGTATTAGAAAGTTTATCTATAAAAGTATTCCAAGCCAATGGCGTAAAATCTACTTGAATCCCAATTTTACTTAAATCTTGTTTAATTTGCGAACCCATTGACTCCCGAATCTTATTACCTGCATTAGTGAGTAATGCAAATCTCACTTCATTACCTTGATCATCTACTAAGAGATTTTTGGCATTATATTTAAACCCAGCTTTTATTAGCAATTCTTTGGCTTTTTCAGGATTATAGTTATAAACTTTCAAGCCTTTTTCCGGTGATAAAAAATAAGGACTTTGAACAGAAATAGGAGAATTTTGGGGTGTACCTAAACCACGAAAAGTATTATTCAACATGGTTTGTCTATCAATAGCATAGGCTACTGCTTGGCGAAATTGCACATTATTAAACCATTTAGATTTAATGGGATCAACTAATGGTTGATTTTTTCTTTTTCCCTTATTTAAGTTAAAGGAAATAAAGGAAGTGCTAGAACTAGGACCCCCATTATATATTTTAAAATTCCCTTGTTTTTCCTGAACTTTTAATAAAGAAAAATAATCCGGGGAAACACCAATAGAATCTAAATCACCGGAACGAAATTGGAGTAAGGAAGTATCTGTTGATTCCACAATTTGCCAAATTATTCGTTCAATATAAGGTTGGGGTTTGCCTTGAGCATCTTTACGCCAATAATAGGGGTTACGGCGAAAAATTACCCGTTGACTCGTATCATATCTTTCTAGTTTATAAGGGCCATTAACAATGATTTCTTCGGTCGGAGTATCAACACCCCATTTATTCAGAAATTCCACTTTACCATCTTTATTTTTTGTTTTGACTGATTTTTCTAAAATATGAGCAGGTAAAATAGATGCTCCTGTATTTAGTAAAAAAGGTCTAAATGGTTCAGGGACACTAAATTCTACCCTTCTATTGTCTATTTTTTTGACAGTTGGTAATTTGCGATCTTTCCCGACTCTTAAAACATCTCTAGTATCTGTGGGGATGTTTTCATTTAAATAAATATCATTATAGGTAAAGACAACATCATCAACTGTTAATGGTTGTCCATCTGACCATTTTAGACCTTCACGCATGGTAAAGGTAATTTTGGTTTTATCTGGTGATATTTCCCATGATTCGGCTAATGCTCCTTCTATTTTGCCATCAATGGGATTTTGAGTTAATAATCCTTCATAAGTAAGACCAAAAATATTTGGTGATTCGGAACTCAGCGCTGCATTAAATGTTTTTGGATCACTCAAAATGCTTGTTACTAATTGGGGTACTTGAGCCGCATTGGTTTTTAATTTAGTGGAGTTACAAGCGGTAAGTCCTATTGCTGCAAATGCAATAATAGTTATTAATAAAAAAAGGCGTTTTGTGGAATTGAGTATCTTTTTTGTTAATGTCATAGTTTTAATAATTAAACAGTTATCTAAGTTGATGAATGAGAATTAAACCAATTGAGGAAATCCTGCGTGATTGTAAAATATTTAATTCCAGCATTGCGTAAAACTTCTTTGACTTCAGATTTACCAAAGTCCTTACTATTATTACTAATAAATGCTTTATCTTCTTGAGGATATAATTGGGCATGATATAATATAGATTGTAATATTATATTATCCATAATATCATTTTTAATTAGTAATATTTCTGGTTGTGTCAACACTGATTGACAAATATTTTTAAGGTTATTAAAATTTACATTGATGATGTTAATGCGAGTATTAATAGCATTATCAAGGCGAGATTCAATGTCATTAAGTAAACCATCATTAGTAATGATAGCTTGTTGTAGCTGTTGAACTAATAGAGGAGCATAATTAGAAGTTTGATCACGAGCAATTTCTCTAATTTTTAGTTCCATATCTCTTTTAAAATTAAGTTTTTCCTGCTTCTCTAATTTATAAACTGTAATTGCTTCTATATAACAAATATGGGGTATAAATATTTTTAATGACTTAGGACGATTATAAAGCAAATTATCCGCTCGTGTATCCTGTCCTTTAGCAATAGTCATTAAAAAATTAGTTTCTATATAAAGTATGGTCATTTTAATATTCCTGGTACTGGTAAATAAATATAAATTACCTACTATTATTCATCATTTTGTGAATATATTTCTCCATGTTTTAGCTTTGCTAATAAACCTATTTTTTCAAATTTTTCAGAAGCAGGTGGTATTTCTGATTTCCAGTGATAATTCAAATCTCTTAACCAAGATACTATGAGGGTTTTCAAGTAGAAATTAAATATTGTTTTTTCGCAAAATTCCGAATCATAATGGCTAAGAATTTTTCCTGTATTTAATGATATAGCTGGTTTAGAAAATACATTATTTTTAGATTTAAAAACATTAATTTCTGTTAAATTTGCTAACATAACAAATCGCGGGCTTTCTTGAGAGTTTTGTAAATATAGGTTGCTGACTTTTGATAAATTATTTTCATGATTTTCCAGGATTTCTTGCGTTGTGATATCTACTAATAATGCAATTTGCTGATTTTGATCTAAGACAATAATATCTGGAGAAGATAGTTGAAATAAACTTTCTATTTTCTCTGGTGAATCAAATTGATTATTCCAAATACTAGAAATAAGTCTGATTTTAATTAGTTCTTCTGGTTTGTCTAAACTAAACATTCTCTTATTCTCCTATTAGTTATGAATCAATCATCTGCTACCAACAAAACTACAGCATAAGCACAAATCCCTTCTTCTCTCCCCGTTGGTCCGAGTTTTTCATTAGTTGTAGCTTTGACACCAATTTGATTTGGTTCAACTTCTAAAACTGCTGCTAATTTATCTCGCATTTTAGAAATATGTGGTTTTAATTTGGGACGTTCAGCAACAACTACAGAATCAATATTGCCAATTTTCCAACCTTGTTCACGAATTAGTTGATGGACTTGATGTAATAATACTAAACTATCAGCCCCAGCCCATTGGGAATCTGTCGGGGGAAAATAATGACCAATATCCCCCAAAGATAAAGCTCCTAGCATCGCGTCCATAATGGCATGAGTAAGAACATCAGCGTCACTGTGTCCTAACAAGCCGAGTGCATGGGGAATGTGAACACCGCCTAAAATCAAATTGCGATCGCTCACCAATCTGTGTATATCGTAGCCGTTACCGATTCTGATGTTCATAGTTATTTAGTCATTGGTCATTGGGCATTGGGCATTGGTCATTGGTCATTAGAAAAATTCTTTCTCCCCCTTGCTCCCCTACTTCCCCTACTCCCCCTACTCCCCCTAATCCCC
>NZ_VIKX01000016.1 GCF_009711935.1 Dolichospermum sp. UHCC 0259
CTACTTCTACCTACCCTATAAACTCTCGAAAGTGGGGGGAGAGTGAAAAACTACGCATATAGTTGGTTTCTTAAATAGCGAGTATTAACTAACATCACTGTTACACCCATACCCAAACCGATTAATCTAATTCCTGGTAATGGTAAAGTTAATAATTGAGAAACACCCACAGCTAAGACACTTAAAAAACTGTTAGTAGTGCGATTGGGTTCAGTGGTACGAATAGCTAAACCTGTCAATGCTAAAGGTGTAACTAACCAAATTATTCCCCAAGAATTTGGGTTCTGCCAATTACCATACCAATAATTTTGAGCATTTACCCACAATAAAGAAAAACTGAGTGCCGCTAATACTAAACCAATATACCATGCACTCCGTCGCCATATACCTTCACCAAGACTAAACCCCCATTCAGCTATCATAATAGATAGTAAAATACCTGCCCAAATTTCTTGATTTAAACTTGGTAAAAACCAATTAATGCTAGAAATCAGCGTCAATACTCCCATGCTATGAGTCAAATATATCAAGGAAGGATAAAAATCTGCACGACGTTGAATAAAGGTAGATAGAGTAATCGTAGATAATAAAAAATTAGCTGTTCTTAATGTCGGATTTATTAAGCTAATTATTGTCAAACAAATTCCTAAAAATAAAGTAAGATATTCGCCAAAATTTGCTAGTTCTTGATTGTTTTGATCATATAATTTACCTGTTATCCATAACATCAAAATGACGTAAGGAAACAAAGCAATACTCAATAATGCCCAAGGCTCATTTTGAGAATTTGTTAAATTAGTAGCTACGCTAATTACTAATCTTTGCAATTCATAAGGTATTAATCGCCAACCTAGCCAAATTGTCTGTAAACCAATTAAGAAAATAGCTAGAAAATCAAGTTGTAGATTATATCTTTGTAAACGACGGCTAAAAAACCATAAACTCAAACCACTAACTATGATTGCTTGCGCTGGTTGGGTTATGACTGAAACTAGCCAACCGAATAAGAGTAAACTTCCTCCCAACTTTTCCCAAAGTGCAGAAGAATTTAGAGAGGAATTTTTTTCTGATAACCAAATTACCAAACCACCGCAAATACCAATCGCTAAACCTAACTCTGTAATATTAACACCAGCTATAAAAATAGCCCTTGTGAGTAACGTTAATAACGCATAAATTAGGAAAGTAAAATATAAACTAATTCCCCATTGTGGCGTTTCTGTATTTGTACCTTCTTCCGATTGTGTTAATTGATGATGGACAGTAATAGCTGTTGTTCCTATCATTGCTAAATAAACAGCAATTAGGGGAAAACCTGTTAATTTCCAACCCAAATGTAAATAACTCAAACCGATAATATTAGCTAAAGGTAATTTACCACTGGGAAAATGACTAATAATATTTCTGTTTTTGCAAAGTTGATTAGTAATAAATGTCAGGGTTAGCGATGCAATCCCCATCACAACTAAGTTTAATGGATTTTGCCACAAACTAAAGCTATCCATTGCCCAAAAATTGATAGGTACTAATAACAATGTGACTATTAATAATGTCTGTGCAGTTAGCCTTAAATTGCTTTGTTTACCTGCCCAAAATGTAAAACCACAAAAACTCAAAGTATAAGCAAATAAAACCCCATACTGTCCAACTGCGGGAAATCTTTCCCACTGACTTGCAGCGAGAACACCAGAAGAAAGCACTACTAAAAACACACCCAAAAACAGCAACCATCGCACACTCAATTCTTCACCCCAAGATTGCAACATCGAATTAACAAAACTGGGTTTTGCTGGTGGTTTTGTGATGGGTGGTAAAGTGGCAATTAAGGGTCTTTGTGGGGCTGTGCGAGGTCTGGAAATTACTTCTGGTTCTGATTCAGTCTGAGGTGTAAATACTACGGTACAAATGAGATATTGACGTGCTAATTGTTTAATTTGATCATTGGATATTAAACCGAGTTGTAGTAAATTATCTAGTCCTAATAATAGGTCAGGATGATTAGATGGTATTTTAATTGGAATTTTCTGCGACGGTTCAAAAGGTGATGTCATAATCTGCAACCCTGCAAGTATATATCAAAATCTTCTATTTCGATTATCAATCAAATATTTTACTCATATTAGGAAAATCCAAGATTGATAAATTTGGATTTTTCACCCATCAAGTTGATTTTACTATTATTACAATAAGAGTGCAGAAAATGGGTTTTAAAATTATAAATTTTCTTAAAGATATTGTTTCAAAACTTCAACTGTAGCTTTTCCAGTTTTTTTCCAACTAAATTGATTTACTCGTTTCAGTCCTTTTTCTGAAAGTTCTTTTCTCAGTTCTGAATCATTAATAATTGCTTGCATCGCTGCTGTAATCTCTCCTATTTTATAGGGATTAATTAAAATAGCAGCATCTCCTGCAACTTCTGGAAGTGAGGAAATATTAGAAGTAATAACAGGTGTACCACAAGCCATTGCTTCTAAAACTGGTAAACCAAATCCTTCCCACAGAGTAGGGAAAACAAGTGCTAATGCCTGATTAATAATTCTTGGTAATTCTTCATAGGATACATAGTTAAGAAATTTAACAAGATGACTTATTCCTAATTCTTGAGTTTGTGTTTCTAATAATGGAGAGTAACGTTGATCATAGGGACCCGCTAACCATAGTTCATAATCATTTCTGTTAGGTAATGCGGAAAAAGCGGTAATTAGTCTTTGGAGGTTTTTGTAAGGATCTTGACGACCAATATATAGGAAGTAATTGCGGGTAGGAAGGTTCAGGAATTGGAAATGTGAGTTGTCGCCCGCCAAGAGAATTGGTGTAATTTTATTACTAGGAATTTGGTAAAATTGAATGATATCATTAGCTGTTGATTCTGATATACAAATAATATGTTCTGCTTGTTTAAAAACTTCAGGAGTATAGTATTTATGGTATGTTGTCAATGGTGAAAAGCGTTTAGGAAACCGCAGCGGTATCATATCAAATGCTGTAACAATAAACCGAGAATTAGTATATAAAGGTGCTTCGGGGATAGGGGAAAATAAAAGTTGGGATTTGAGATTTTTATATATTTTTGGTAGTTGGAATTGTGTCCAAAGTAAGCGATTAAAATGTCCTTTTAAACCTTGTTCGGATGTGAGGTTGTTAGGAGTTGGATAGCATTTATAGTCAGGGAAAGATTGGGAGGTCAAAAGTATTGGCTCAAGTTTTTCTAAATGAGGTAAAAGATTAAGAGCGTAGGTTGTTGTACCTGTGGGTTTAGTTAAAAGAAATGAAAGGTTTATCGGTAATGGCATTTTTAATTTTTAGTATGCTTTATTTCTCTTAAGTCTAATATAATTAAGTTTCTTCTAACCCTGAAAAACGTTCTACTCATTCTTTAGTCAAGATTCACAGATCCCCGACTTCTTTGAGAAGTCGGGGATCTAGATATTAGATATAGATATATATGTGCCTATGCTGTGACTTCTTCCTTCACTTCCTGCTGTAAAGCTGAAACAAGTCTATTCAGTGCATTCACGTAAGCCTGAGCCGATGCCACAATGATATCTGTATTGGCTGCATGACCTGAAAACACACGGGATTGATGGCGTAGGCGAATTGTTACTTCCCCTAAAGCATCAATTCCTCCGGTGACAGATTGTACAGAAAACTCAATCAATTCATTCGGTATATTCACTACCCGATTTATGGCTTTGTACACCGCATCTACTGGACCTGTACCAATGGCTGCATCAGTTAATTCTTCTCCGTCGGGAGTGCGGAGTGTGACTGTGGCGGTGGGTTGAGTATTACTACCACAGGAAACCTGTACCAACTCCACCCGGAATAACTCTGGTGCTTGTTGGATTTCGTCATTGACAATAGCTTCCAAATCCCAATCAGAGATTTCTTTCTTTTTATCAGCTACATCTTTGAACTTAACAAAGGCTTTATTCAGTTCGGTTTCTGATAGTTCAAAACCCAATTCTTTCAAGCGTGTCCGAAAAGCATTTCTGCCAGAATGTTTACCCAATACTATTTGATTGTCTGATAAACCAATTAATTGGGCATCCATAATCTCATAAGTGAGTTTGTTTTTCAATACCCCATCTTGGTGAATCCCAGATTCATGAGCAAAGGCATTTGCACCGACAATGGCTTTATTTGGTTGCACCAACATTCCCGTTAAATTGGAAACCAAACGGGAGGTTTTATAGATTTGTTTGGTGTCAATATTGGTGAGTGGTGCTTCCGAATTTTCAGCCCGTCCTAAGAAGGGATTAAAATATTGTCTGCGAACGTGCAAGGCCATGACTAATTCTTCTAAAGCGGCATTGCCGGCTCTTTCACCAATGCCATTGATCGTACATTCTAGCTGACGAGCGCCGTTTTTGACAGCTTCCAAAAAGTTAGCAACTGCTAAACCCAAATCATTATGGCCGTGAACAGAAATAATGGCTTTGTCAATGTTGGGGACATTTTCAGTAATGCCTTTAATGATTGCGCCAAATTCGCTGGGGGTGGTGTATCCTACGGTATCAGGAATATTAACAGTTGTTGCACCGGCTGCGATCGCTCTTTCCAAGACTTCATACAAAAATTCTGGATCAGAACGTCCCGCATCTTCTGGAGAAAATTCGACATCATCGGTGAAGCTTTTAGCATAGGCTACCATTTCTTCAGCGATCGCCACCACTTCCGGTCTAGTCTTTTTCAACTTATATTGCAAGTGAATATCAGAGGTAGCAATAAAAGTATGAATTCTCCCTTTAGCAGCAGGTTTAATCGCCTCCGCAGCCGCTTTAATATCATCATATCTGGCTCTAGCCAAACTACAAATTACCGGACCATTTTCTGTCCCCACAGTTTGGGCAATTTTGCTCACTGCTTCAAAATCCCCAGGACTAGCAAAAGCAAAACCAGCCTCAATAATATCTACTCCTAAACGGGCTAGTTGTTTGGCAATAACTAGCTTTTCGTCTATGTTGAGAGTTGCTCCAGGACACTGTTCTCCATCACGCAATGTGGTGTCAAAGATGATAATTCTATCGGTTTGGTTGCTCATTAGCTTAACCTCTGTGAGTTTTGAGAGTGGGCTTAATAAAAGAATATTCAGGAATTAGAATTAATCAAATGTGGTTTGATTTGTCAGTCCTAGAGAATTTATCATCATCACCGACTTCTAATTCCTAAATTCTTGCTTGATAAAATAACTGGAACTGTGAAATGAGAGTTTTTAACTTTGAGATTTGTAAATAAATACTAAGCTAAGTTAACCGTCAGTTTTTTCTATTCTATCTCTAATATCATTCAAGTCTATATATCTGTCAGTAGCATTACGTAATTCCCTGGCTATCATGCCCTCAGTGGATACCACTGTAATATGAGTATTTTTGGAGCGTAATAATTCGATAGCCCTTTCAAAATCACCATCTCCGCTAAATAATACAACTCTGTCATATTGATCTACCGTATTAAACATATCAACGACAATTTCAATATCTAAATTCGCTTTTTGAGAGTAACGACCCGAAGCATCATCATAATACTCTTTGAGGATTTTCGTGCGGACTGTATATCCCAAACTAATAAGTGCATCTCTAAAACCTCGTTGGTCTTGAGGGTCTTTTAATCCAGTGTACCAGAAAGCATTAATTAATGTAGTGTCTGACTGTTCGTATTTGAAATATTCTAAAACGCGCCGGGGGTCAAAAAACCAACCATTTTTTTGTTGAGCATAGAACATATTGTTTCCGTCTACAAAAATAGACAGACGATTCATTGGAGAACCCATAAAAATTTACACCTAATAATAGATAAGAATGTTAGAGGGAAGAATAGATTATAGCAATTATCAAGTGGTAATTTCGCTAATATCTTTAAGGTACATAATTATGTATAGCCATTATCTTACCTCTTTGTAAAGACAAAATTTGGACAAAATATCCAAGTAGAGAACCGAATTATTTAACTAGTTTCACCTCTGAGAGTTGTAAATATGTTGTCTGATCAAAATCTAGTAATAAAATTGACCTAGTAACAGGATTCGGAACTAGATAATATCCAATTTTACTCCTAAAGAGGTACGGTATAGGATTTTGGGTAGTTAAATCTTCATCAATAGATTCTTTACTCAACTGTAGGGATAATTTCAGAGGAGATTATCAATACTTCAAGAGAAGACCATTGAGGATACGCATCTAGGATACCCTAAATAAACCCCTAGTACCGCAGGGCGGAAGTCTAAAGTCAAAGCGAGGATAGTATAGGCTTTTCACCGATTTAGAATGGGTTGTTTATTTACGCCGTGTTGTCCTAGTATTTGACTAATACTCTAGGATACCAGTTTGAATAAGTTAATGACTCCGAATATAAATTTTTATTACAACCAACCTGCTCTGCTATGACACAGGTAGGTTAGGTTACGGTTACATACAGCATATTGCAGATTAATGAGGTACAGGATCTAAATTCAAAATCTAAATTCAAAATCTAAATTCAAAATCTAAATTCAAAGCCAGACAGCAAGCCAGTTTTACGCCTGACTCGGTGACTCCTGCTGTATTCATCATTTGGTCACATTCGGAGTTTCTAAATCTTGTTTGTCTAGTTGAGGATAAACAGTTACCCAATCTAAGTAACGAATTGGCGGAAATAACTCTATTTTAGCTATTGAGGCTGGAAGTTTCTTTAAATCCAAGGATTTAATTTTCCCTATGGCTAAACCAGCCGGGAACTTCTGACTATAAGTAGAGGTAGATACTAAGTCACCTATTTTAACATTAGGAACTTTTTCATAAAACTCTAATACCCCTTCAGCGGAAGCATCACCTTGCAAAACTCCTTTAGCTGATGTGCGGCTGATAGTTACGCCTACTTGACTTTTTAAATCACTTATTAACAATACACTACTAGTATTAGTTGTCACAGTATCTACTAAACCGACTAATCCACCGTCGGCTTTGACAATAGAACCTTCTTGAATGCCTGATGCAGTCCCCCGATTCAAAATCACCTGTTGCCACCAATGATCCGCACTGCGTCCTACCACCCTGGCTATAATTGGCTTTTGTGGCAAGGTTTCTTTCTCTATGTAACCCAGTAAACTTTTTAATTTCTGATTTTGGCTTTCTAAATCAACGATGCGAGTCTGTAATTCTAAAAATCTTGCATCTTTAATATTTTGTTCAGGAATTGCTGCTGACTGTAGCATCTGTAAGGGGCTGGTGATTCCTCGGTAAATCTCGCGTAACAATGCTCCTTTTGTCTCTCTGAGTGTCCAAGCACTACCTACAACTAAGGCTAATAATCCTATTTGTAATCCTTTGTATTCCCACCAGCGTTTTAAAGTAAACATAATAACCTGTATATATTTTATAAATTATTTAGGAGTTAGGAGTTAGGAGTTAGGAGTTAGGAGTTAGGAGTTAGGAGTTAGGAGTCAGGAAGAAGGAGTCAGGAGTCAAGAAGAAGGAGTAAAACTGGCTTGTTGTCTGGCTTTGAATTTAGATCCTGCGCTTCATTAAATTCTGAACTCAACCCTCATGTACTTTTACTGAAAATAATGGATTCTATAGTTATGAATAAATACAGAACCCATATATTCCTAACTTACTAATTACTACTACATATTACGAGAACGCCCGCTAAATACTCTCTCCAACTGTTTGAAGTTTTCTAATACGCGACCTGTTCCCAGCACTACACAGCTTAAAGGATCAGCAGCTATATGGGTAACAAGACCTGTCTCATGACTAATTAATGTATCCAGACCTTTGAGCAATGCACCACCCCCTGCCAACATGATCCCACGATCAATAATGTCTGCTGCTAGTTCGGGCGGTGTCCGTTCTAGTGTGCGTCTAACTGCTTCGATAATTACCGCTAGAGGCTCTACCATACTTTCCCGAATTTCCGGGCCTTTGATGGTGACGGTTCTGGGTAAACCAGACAGTAAATGTAAGCCTCGTACTTCCATTACACTATCATTATCGTCTGCGGTCGGATAAGCAGAACCTATTTTAATCTTAATATCTTCTGCCGTGCGCTCACCAATTACCAGATTATGAATTTTCTTCATATACTGAGTAATGGCTTCAGTTAATTCATCTCCAGCAATGCGGACTGATTCGCTGATTACTGTTCCTTGAAGACTTAATACTGCTACTTCTGTTGTCCCCCCACCAATATCAATAATCATGTTACCAGTAGGTTCTGCTACTGGCAGTCCGGCCCCAATTGCTGCTGCAACTGGCTCATCAATCAAATATACTTCTCTAGCTCCGGCTTGGGTGGCTGCATCCATAACAGCCCTTCTTTCTACTCCAGTCACACCACTGGGGATACCAATGACAATTCGGGGCAACATCAGGGATCTCCCTTCATTTACCCGCTGAATAAAGCTTTTTAGCATCAATTCAGCCGTATCAAAGTCAGCTATCACACCGTCGCGCAGGGGACGCAGGGCAATGACGTTCCCCGGTGTGCGTCCGAGCATTTTTTTAGCCTCTTCTCCCACTGCCAGTGCCACTTTCAGATTTTGATCAATGGCAACGACGGAAGGTTCTTGCAGGACAATTCCTTTACCAGATACATAAACTAGGGTGTTGGCTGTACCGAGGTCGATACCCATATCCCAGGATGGACGAAAATTAAAATTGAAAAGACCCACGCTTCTCTATGCCCCCTATTTACACTACTTCTGACTACAAAGATAAGAGTTAATAATGATAGATGCCATGATATTTGGTTGCCTGACTCCAGTAGACTAGACTATTTTTTTATCTAGCTTTTGTCAATCTGGAGTTTAGTGTCATGAATCTTAAGTTATATCTTCTCAAGGTCACTCAGTATAACCGTATAATTTTTTTTAAATGTCAAGTATTTTTTGAATTTTTGCGGTAGTTAACTGTTATGATTCTAACATATTTTTAATTATTTCACAATTAGTTATTATAGAATTCAGAATAATACAATACAAAAATACTAGGAAATAAAAACCATGAGCATTAATGTTGTTACTCTTGTTGGTCGTGTCGGCGGCGACCCAGATATGAAATATTTTGAGTCGGGTACAGTTAAATGTAGATTGACTCTAGCTGTCAATAGAAGATCACGCAACAATGATAAACCAGACTGGTTTAATCTGGAACTTTGGGGAAAAACTGCGGAAGTTGCTGGCAATTATGTCCGTAAAGGTGGTTTGATTGGGGTTAAAGGTTCTTTGCGATTTGATACTTGGAGCGATCGCCAAAGTGGAGTTACCCGTTCTAGTCCAGTGATTCATGTAGACCAGCTAGATTTACTAGGTTCTAAGCGTGATGGTGAAGGTGGAGGATCAGATATGTCTCCAGATAATTTCTAATTTAGTCAGTTGTCAGTTGTTTTTCTTTGCTACTGACCACTGACTAATGACTAATGACCACTGACTAATAGCTAATTTGTAATGTTACTGATGCTTGTACTTCTTGTTCACCGGCAATTATGGGAGTAGAAGCATCTGCGAGACTAGCTTTAGCAGCTTCAATCCTGTACAGTAGAGGTGGGGAGGGTGGTGTTGCACCATTAATTTGAATACTGATGATGTCTTTTGGTTCTAATTTTAAGGCGCTAAGAACCGTTTCCGCTTGTTCTTGAGCATCCTGGGTAGCTTTTTTTAAGGCTTGTTTTTGGGCAATTGCGATCGCCTCATCACTAGCAATAAAACTCACACCATTAATTTGTGTCGCTCCAGCTTTCACCACATCATCCAATAAAGTTTCGGCTTTATCTGTAGGAATACGGAAGTTTACTGTATTGCTAACTGCATACCCAGTAACTCGCTGCACATTACCATTGTAGCTATAAACTGGGTTGAGGCGAATACCTGTAGTGGTCAATTTTTCGACATTCCGTTTTTCGAGCAAAGCTACCACAGCCGATGATCTGCGTGCTGCTTCCTTTTGAGCATCTTCAGCCGTTTTTCCTTGAACTTCCACACCCAAACTAACTTGGGATAAAGTTGTCGAAATTGTTTCTACTCCTTTTCCCGTTACAGTTAAAGTCCGCCATAATTTTTCTTGTGCTGATGCAGGTAACATAAAAATCGCGCTGAAAAATATACTCAAAGATAATACTTTCCCAAAATTCCGGGTTGGAAAGCGATAATTAGATAAAACAGTGATAGACATTTTCCTTAACACTCCTCTAAAAACCTATCAATTTTGGGGTAACTGTTATTAACAGCCACCAAAACATTTTCACACCCCAAGGTGTAATTTGCATACTTATAGTTAAATAATGCTTTAACCCAAATAAGACTTGGTTACATTTTTTGTAACGGTAAAAATTATGTGTGGGGATTCCTTGGATCAATCCCATCCATTTGAATTATTTTATGATAGTTCTTCCTTATCAACTTTATGATAACAAATTTAAAATCAATTGTCAACCTCCAAATCTTCTTTTTTGCGCGACTCAATTGAGAAATTGAAAAAGCAGCAATTCTCATTTTGAAAAAAATAAA
>NZ_VIKX01000170.1 GCF_009711935.1 Dolichospermum sp. UHCC 0259
CCTACTTCTACCTACCCTATAAACTCTCGAAAGTGGGGGGAGAGTGAAAAACTACCAAGAAATGTGTAGATTTGCACAAAGGCGAAATTCATGTAGATAGTGAAATAGACAAAGGAACAACAGTTACAATTACCATTACCAATTTAATCCTATAGAAATTTGTAATTTATTTTAGATGAAACTTATTAATCACGAGGGAGAAAATTTGAATACTTCACCTAATAGTGCCACAATTTTAGTAGTTGATGATAATGCTGTTAATTTAAAACTTTTGAATCATACCTTAAAAAGTGCTGGTTACAATGTCAAAATGGAAGTAAATGGGCTAAATGTCATCCCACAAGTCAAGAATAGTATTCCTGATTTAATCGTGCTAGATATTATGTTACCTGATATTAGCGGATTTGAAATTTGTGAGCAACTTCAATCTGATCCTCTGACTCGGGGTATTCCGATAATTTTTATGACAGCTTTAGCTGATACTGTGGATAAAGTCAAAGGTTTAAGTTTAGGTGCTGTAGATTATATCACCAAACCTTTTCAAAAAGAGGAATTACTGGCGCGTGTGCGAACTCATTTACATTTAAAGAAGTTAATTGAATCTTTAGAAACCCAGAACCAAGAACTTAGACAACTCACACAACGGAATGAGGATTTAGAAAATAGAGTAGCAGAACGAACAGCCGAATTAAAACAAGCGCTAGAAAAAGAGAAGGAATTAAACCAATTAAAATCCCGGTTTATTACAATGGCATCACACGAATTTCGCACACCTTTAGCCATTATTGCCTCATCTTCGGGCATTTTACAAAAATTTAGCGATCGCCTCAATGAAGAAAGAAAACAAGAACATCTACAAACAATCCAACACACAATCAAGCATATCACCCAAATCCTTGATGACGTTTTAATGATCAACCGTGCTGAAGCCGATAAGATAGAATTGAAACTCGAATCGGCAGATATCATTGATTTTTGCCATCATCTCCAAGCAGAAATAGCCGCTAGTAATAATGAAAATACTATCAATTTTTCTGTAGATTTAGGCGAAGAAATAATGGACAATTCTCTAATTATTCAGTTTGATAAAAAACTCGTACGGCAAATTATTACTAATCTGCTAAATAACGCTATTAAATATTCGCCTAATCATGATTTAGTTAAATTTAATTTAACTAAATCAGATGACAACATTGTATTTAAAATTAGTGATCATGGCATCGGTATTCCTGAAACAGATCAAGTTAAGTTATTTGAATCTTTTCACCGAGCCTCCAATGTTGGTAATATTGCTGGAACCGGTTTAGGACTTTCCATCGTTAAAAAATGTGTAGATTTGCATAAAGGCAAAATTAGTATAGATAGTCAAATAGGCAAAGGAACAACAGTGACAGTAACTATTCCTTATTTAACTTAATATCTAATATCCAGATACCCACATTTTTTAAGAAGTCAGAGATATATTATCCGTAATAGTCACCTATTAAGGAAGCACAATTCTAATAATAGTTTGCTTCTTATATATGCTCTCAATTGAAAACTCTCCTCCATGCAGTTCTACTAACCTTTTAGCAATTAATAACCCTAAACCAGAACCTTGCTGTTCATACATCTTACGTTCAAATTGAGCATAAGCTCCAATATTACTAATTTGCTCTGGAGTCATGCCACGTCCGTGATCAATTATAAATAGATGGAAAGTATCATTATCACTATGCCCTATAATTTTCACAGGTGTATTGGGTTGGGAAAATTTAAAAGCATTATCAATGATTTCTTTAGTAATTTTAGTCAATTTAGCTGGAGATAATTGCACCATTCCATCTGATATATCAATGCTTAAATCTGCCTCTCTATTGAAATTTTTGGCAATAGTTAAAGCTACATTTTCAATAATGGATTTTACGAAAATTTGGACTCCGTAATTCCTTAAAGCTGCTATTTTTTCAGAACTAGAGGCCAATAATTCTATTTCTGCATACATAAGAAAATTTATAGTTAATTCATGTAAACGCTTACCAGCTTTATTAATTGATGCCAGCATTTCTAAAATTTCTTCTCTAGAAATAATATCATACTCCTCAATTAATAAATTGGATATTCCCAAAATATGATTAAGAGGAGTATTAATTTCATGAGGTAATGAAGAACTAATACTTCTACTTAAAGTATTCAATTTTTCCTGAGTTTGTTGGTCAGATATTGCTTGTTTATCTAATCTAGTAGTAATTGCTTGCAGCAACTGTTCAGTCTGAAAAGGCTTAGTTAAATAATCATCAGCACCAAGTTCCATCCCTCGACGTAAATCAGACCAATCTGACTTAGCAGTTAAGAAAATCAAAGGAATTGTTGCAGTATCACTATCCTGACGCAGTTGAGTTAATACACCATATCCATCTAACTCAGGCATCATCAAATCACAAATAATTAAATCAGGATGTTTATCTTTAGCCAATTCTAAACCCTGTAATCCATTTTCTGCAACTAATGTATTAAAATCTGATAAATGCAATATTTCTCGAATATTGTTTCTGATTTGAGGTTCGTCTTCAATAATTAAAATTGTTTTCATCTTATTTTCCTTTGTGATTTGATAATGAGTGATTGCCTAAATATTTAGTTATTAGCTAGTAAAAAAAATTTCAACTCTTCTATGGGTAAAGGACGACTGAAAAAATATCCTTGAATAACTTCACAATTATTTTGTCTCAACCAATTTACCTCTTCATTTGTTTCTACTCCTTCGGCAATAATATTAACCTTCAAAGTGTTGGCTAACTGGATAATACTTTGTAAAATAGACTGTTTATTTTCAACCTTATCAACATTGCTAATAAAATACCGATCTATTTTTAAATGACTAAACGAAAATTCGTGCAGATATTTAAACGATGAATACCCTGTACCAAAGTCATCAATTGATACTTGAATTCCGCAATTCTTTAACGTATTTATTTTGTTCTTCACAAGTTCAATATCTTGAATAAACACCGTTTCCGTGAGTTCTAGTTCTAATAATTCTGGGTTGAAGTTTTCTTTGGTAATGATATCATTAATTTTTTGAACAAAATTTTCTTTTGTAAACTGAAAAGGGGATATATTTACAGCCAATTTAAAATTAGCTAGTCCTTCTGCTTGTAAATTTTTCAATTGTTGACAAGCTCTTCTTAAAATCCATTCTCCTAGAGGAATAATAAAACCTGATTGTTCAGCAATAGGAATAAATTCTACCGGAGAAATCATACCATATTCTGGATGTTGCCAACTGATTAATGCTTCAACACCAACCACTTTTTCAGTTGTAATATTGATTTGTGGCTGATAATAAAGTTGAAATTCTTTGTTCTCAATTGCCTGTAAAAAATCAGATTCTAAAATAAGTTTTCTAAAAACAACATCGAGGATTTCTTGATTATAAAAGCGATAAAAATTACCCTGTTCTAATCTATAATGTTCCAAGGTGACTTCTGCATGAGTTAGCAGTTCTCCTAATTGCAGCGCATCATTTGGATAACAAGCAATCCCAATTTTAGCTTGTACAGATATTTCCTGATCATTAACAATTAAAGGTTGTGACAAACTATCTAAAATTTGTTGAGAAACATCAGCAGCAACACTCCCATCTTGGACCGGCTTTAATAACAATGCTAATTGGTCAGTTTCTAAATAAGCCATGAAATCAATCATCTGATTAGACGAATTTAGCTTATTTAATTTTGCAGCTACATCCTTGATTAACAAGTGTTTAAAACTTGGTTTAAATAATAATTTACTATGATAAACAAAGTTTATATCAATTAGCAACAACGGCAAAAATTGATTTTGATTATAAGCTTGAAGACGGTTCTGATTAAAATACTCTTCTAAAAAAAGTTGATTGGGTAAACCAGTTAAACTATCATGACGAACTAGATCATATATCTCAGTTTCCATTTGCTGAATCTGAGTTTTATAACGTTGGGTTAATAGTTGACGTTTTTCTAATCGTGTAGAAATAGCCTCCAGTAGTTCATTAACCTCAAAAGGCTTAGTTAAATAGTCATCTGCACCCAGTAGCATACCTTGACGCTGATCACGGTGTTCTGCTTTAGCAGTCAGAAAAATAAAAGGAATTTCCGCAGTTAATGGTTTTTGGCGTAGTGCTTCAATCAGTCCATATCCATCTAAGTTAGGCATCATTACATCGCAAAGAATCATGTCTGGGTGATGCTTCTCTGCCATGCGTAAGCCTTCTAATCCATCTTCTGCGGTGACGGTAATAAACCCATGTAATTCAAGAATCTCCTGAATGTTTTCTCTGATTTGACGCTCATCTTCAATAATCAAAATCGTATTCATACAGATTTATGTAAAATAAAGGGTAGAAAATTTAGATTGGTGAATTGGTGACTTGGTGACTTGGTTTATATTAATACTTGACTGTAACATTTTCTAGTGATTTTTGCATCTTTATAAACCAGAAATTGTTCTATTTCCGTAACTTAGTTAATACTACGGATATCCAACTCAGTAATTATACTCGATTTATGTATTTCGCAAAAATTAACGTATAAAACATATAATATGAGAATCCCTGTACATCTCAACCTATTAAAAGCCCTGAAAACATAGCTATAATTCCTGATCAACCTTGCCAAATGACGATAAAAAATAAGTAAAAGCAAAAATTCTGAAAAACAACCATTTTATGCAACCTTGATCTAAAATAGAGTCTTGTACACAATATTGTTAAAGTTGTCAAAAGTCTACAAATACTGTGTCAACAAAAAATAAATTTATTCTACACATTTCAATTCTATGAAAGCAGAAGTGATTGAATTAATAACAACAGTTTTCCAAGTATTACAAATTAATATGCGGTGGATGACTTGGAATTTATTTTTGGCTTTTATCCCTTTAGCTTTAAGTGTTTGGTTGTTTCGTCGTCAAGGTGGACGTTCTTGGGTATGGTGGTTAGGATTTCTGAGTTTCTATGCTTTTTTACCAAATGCACCTTATTTATTAACCGATGTTATTCACTTCATAGATGATATTCGCCGAGTTCAGTCAGTATGGGTAATTACATTAGTCTTAATTCCTATTTATCTTGTGGTCATTCTGGGCGGATTTGAAGCTTATGTTATATCATTGATAAATTTGGGTTACTACTTACACCGTATTGGCAAAAGTCAATGGATTTTTGCTGTTGAATTAATAACTCATGCGCTTTGTGCGATCGGTATTTATTGGGGAAGATTTTTGCGGTTTAATAGTTGGGATTTTATTACTCAACCAGATGCCATACTAACTAAAGGTGTGGAGGAAATTCTTGGTAAACAACCGTTAGTTATTATTGCAATTACTTTTGTAATTCTTTGGGGTTTGCATTGGTTCATGAAACGAATTACTTTAGGTTTTGTTAAAAATGGTGTTAATTCACCAACAAATGATCATCATCTTCACAATATTGGCTAATTATATAATATTAAATTAAAGATCCCCGACTTCTTTGAGAAGTTGGGGATCTATTTTTTGAATGAAAACACCCATAAATAACATAGAAGGTAAAATTGGTTAAACAGCGATTAGATACATTATTAGTGGATTTGGGATTATGTGCTTCCCGTCAACAAGCACAACGGCTAATTCAAGCCGGAGAAGTGACTGTCAATCAACATAAGATTGATAAAGTCGGAACTGAAGTTGATATTACAGCCAATATTCAAGTTAAAGAACGTCCTCCTTTTGTTTCTCGTGGTGGTGAAAAACTGGCTAAAGCTTTAGAATTTTTTGGAATTTCTGTAACTGATAGAATTTGTTTAGACGGGGGAATTTCTACAGGTGGCTTTACTGATTGTTTATTACAAGCCGGCGCAAAACAAGTTTATGGCGTAGATGTTGGTTATGGACAAGTTGACTGGAAAATTAGAAATGATCAACGAGTAATTTTAAAAGAACGCACGAATTTACGTCAACTACAACCAGCAGAATTATATGCCGAAAATGCCATATTTCCTGATTTGATAGTTGTTGACGTTTCGTTTATTTCCTTAACAAAAATCCTGCCAGCGGTATGGCAATTAACACAAGCTCCCAGAGAGGCTGTATTACTTGTAAAACCACAATTTGAGGTTGGCAGGTCTCGCATAGGTAAAAAAGGCGTTGTCCGCGATCCTGATGACCAAGCTGATGCGATTTTTCATGTGATGAAAGGGGCGTTAGAGTTAGGATGGAAATATAAGGGTTTAACTTGGTCGCCAATAACAGGGCCTGCGGGAAATATTGAATATCTTTTGTGGTTGGGAATGGGAAGCGAAATCATACCCCCAACTTTAGCAGCAATTCAAGAAATAACTAAACAAGTAATTCACGAGTTTGGGAAAAAATGAGGAATAATAAACAGAGAAAGCTGTTAATAATTTTACTTGTCAATTCTGTAAAAAACTACTCACAGTATACATCAAAATCATTATCTTTATATATTCCTCAACCGATGATAATTTGGCATCCAGGGCAAAAAATCAACAAAGGTAGATTTATTATTCAAGGTAAACCCTTGGGTAGCGGTGGTTTTGGTATTACCTACAAAGCTTTAGAACCCAAGACGGGTAAATTATACGCCATTAAAACTCTCAATCAGCAAATGCAATTGGGAGATGACTTTGCAGACCAACAAGTTAAGTTTATTAACGAAGCTTTAAAAATAGCAAGTTTTGATCATAAACACATTCTCAAAGTCCATGAAGTTATCGAAGAAGAGAAAGTAATTGAGGAAGAGAAATTTAGATTGGTTGGCATGGTGATGGAATATATTAATGGGGTAACTTTATTTAAGTATGTCCAGAATAAAGGACAACTTTCTGAAAGTGAAGCACTACTATATATAAATCAAATTAGTCAGGCTTTAGAATATATTCACGCTAAAGGAAGTTTACACCGCGACATTAAACCCGAAAATATTCTCTTACGCCAAAATGAACAAAATGAACAAGAAGCGGTTTTAATTGATTTTGGTTCAACGCGCAGTATGGCTAAGAAAAGCATGACTATCTCATTAACAGAAGGTTATGCACCTATTGAACAATATCGGGATAAAGGCAATTTTGGACCCCATACCGATGTTTACGCTTTGGCTGCAACTTTATATTATCTTCTCACGGCTGATGGACTTAAACGAGACTCAAAATCTACTCCAGCACCCGCATACAAACGTGAACAGATTAAAACTTTTGACTTTTTAGTAAAACCAAAAGTTTATAATCAAAGTCTTAGTCAGAGGGTGAATGATGCTATTTTGCAGGGTATGGAATTAGAACCGGAAAACCGGACTCAGACAGTATTGAAGTTTCGGGAAAATTTGGGTTTAGTTAATATTGAAAAAGAGCAAGAAATACAATTAAAATCATCCGTAGGAATGGAATACAATAACCTGCGTGATTTACTCAAAGCAGAGAAATGGGAAGAAGCAGATGAAGAAACAACACGGGTAATGTTAGCAGTTGCGAACAAGAATCGGTTAAGGAAAAGTTGGTTAAATGTTGATAGTATTGATAATTTTCCTTGTGAAGACCTTCGCTCCATTGACCAGTTGTGGGTAAAATACAGTGATGGACGTTTTGGTTTTTCTGTTCAGAAAAAGATTTATCAAAGTTTGGGTGGAACGAGGAGTTATGATGAGAAAATGTGGCAAGCCTTTGGGGACAAGGTAGGATGGAGACACCAAGGAATCTGGTTATACTACAATAGTATTAATTATGAAAAGTATGGCAAGAAAGCACCAGAAGGCCACCTTCCTGCGGGTCTAGTTTTACGTGAGAGGGATCGGATCTCGTTTACGTTCTTGTATCAGGATCTTGAGGTGGTTTGTTGGGTAGGGTTTTGCTTTTTATCTCGCGTCGAGACTTGTAAACTGTAACATCTAAAGCTTTCAGAAAATTATTAAGTCAGAATCAGGATAACCAGGATTTGAGGATTTACAGGATGTTATTGATAAATTGATGGTTTGATTTGATGTCTTTTTTTATTTCAATTAGTAGGGTAATCTATACCAATGACAAATCATTCACAACAACCGGGAAAATACGATGCTGTACTGGGTGGTCAACATCAAACCTCAGAGTTTGCAGCAGTTTTAGGTGGGATTGAAGGGGTAAAATTAGGATTGAGTAATCCTAACCCCCAAGTGAGAATAGTGTCACTCAAACAGGCTTTGAATTATGGAGAAAGTGGGTTAGATTTAGTTATTCAGTCTTTAAATGATGACTGTGAAGATGTCCAAAATACTGCTTATGGTTTATTAACACTTCGTACAGAAGCAAAGGTAAAAGAAGCGTTAAGAATATTCGATAATGCACAATTAAAATCAGATGTAGGAATGAACTACAGCAAACTGCGTGACTACCTCGCACAAGGGAAATGGAAGGAAGCAGACGAGGAAACAAGACGGGTAATGTTAGCAGTTGCGAAACGGGAAAAATTTAGGTTAGATGATAAAAGTATTGATAATTTTCCCTGTGCAGACCTTCGTACCATTGACCAATTGTGGGTAAAATACAGTGATGGTAAGTTTGGTTTTTCTGTCCAGAAACGAATTTATCAAAGTTTGGGTGGAACGAGAGGTTATAATAGGGAAGTAATAAAGAAGTTCGGGGACAAGGTAGGATGGAGAAAAGGAGGCGACTGGTTGTACTACTTTGATATTACTTTTGACAAGAAAGCACCAGAAGGCCACCTACCCGCTTTAAGTGGGCGGGTTGTCTTTGGTTTGGGTTATGGCCATCAGCGTTGGGATTTACCGTCTCTTCTCTCGCGTCGAGACTTGTGAACTGTAACATTTAAGGGTTACAGAAAATTATTAAGTCAGAATCAGGATATCCAGGATTAAAGGATTTACAGGATTTTATTTTCTGATGAAAGCTTCCCCAATTCTGAGATAATTAATTAGATGAACGAGAAAATTACTCCCTTCCCACACAAAGATAACTGATATTTTTTCTCTGTGTCCTCTGTGGTTCGTTTAAAAAAAATAGTAATCTAACAGTAATATCAAGAATAATTGAATCCAGATAAACACAGATAAACACAGATAAAGATAGACAATCAAAAATCAAAACATGATACTTTCAAACAACATCCTGTAAATCCTAAAATCCTGGACATCCTGATTCTGACAAATTAAAATATTAGTACACCACAAATAAAATCAAAATCCTGTAAATCCTCAAATCCTGGATATCCTGATTCAGACAATAATATATTTATTTCGTAGCAACTATTTTGATTATCAAGCGATCGCTACAGTAATATCAATTATGATTCTGCACTATTATTACAGGGTTAGTGATGGTGTCATTATCAAATTTTTAGTTGGGTTGCGCGATCGCTTAACCCAACCTACCATTTTTTAACTTTACTTTACGCAAAGACACAAAAAACACTTTGCGCCTTTGCGCCTTTGCTCCTTTGCCTCTTTGCGCGAAACAAAACTCCAATAGGTTGAAGTTTATCCCGCAGCGTCAGGTAATGGTTTTTTCGGTGTTGCTAGTTGCAGGATGATATCTAATAACCAAGGGGCAAGACGTTGGCATAATACGGCTAAGTGAGATTGCCAGCCGACTAGGATTTCTGCGGTATCGTTTTCTATGCCAGTAACGAGCGCTTGGGCGACTTGTTCGGGTGTCATGGGGATCACTCCTCGGAATGATTGCAAGTCACGCACCATGTCTGTTTCGGTGAGGGAAGGGAGTAGGGCGATAACGCGAATATTGTGTTGGGCGAGTTCTTGACGTAGTGCCTGGGTAAATCCGACAATGGCAAACTTGGTGGCGGAATATGTGGCCATTGTCGGGGCGGCAACTTTCCCCATTAAACTGGAGACATTGACAATGATCCCTTGTCTTTGACTAACCATGCGTTTGGCTATCAAGCTGGTGAGGGTGTACATTCCCATCAAATTGACGGAAAGTTCTTCTTGGAGTTGGGGAAGTTTTGATTGCAGAAATGAGTTTTGATGTGCGACTCCGGCACAATTTATGAGTAGGTGAATTGGTCCATAACTGCGCCACAATTGAGCTACGGCTATGTTGACGTTGATTGAATGAGTTAAGTCTAAGGCCATGATGGTGGTTTCTACGCCTAAAGCTTCGATTTCTGCGGCTACTTCGGCTAACTTTTGGCGATCGCGTGCTACTAATATTAACCTTTTCATGCCTTGTTTGGCTAATTCTAGGGCGATCGCTTTACCAATTCCACGAGAAGCCCCAGTAATGAGTGCAACTTTTCCTTGAATCTTCATCGGTTTTCACCTCTAAATTCTTCATTTTTTGTCTTCCGTTTGCGTTCTTTGCAATCAACAGGTTAGACAATTGATGAACGGTAAACAAAAATCAAATCTCTATACAGTGACAAGATGGAAGCTAATTTTTCTGCTCATTTGCAATACCCCTTTATTGCTTCTCGAAAGCAGAAATTCCCCGTTGTCAGGATTGTTTAATCAACATAAAAAACTTTTGGCAGGATGGATAAAGCTCATTGATTTCACCTCGCTAAATTATCCGAGCATTCACCAGTGCTGTCGTACCTACACACATTAGCAACTAAATCAAGTTATTGCAATATTTTTTAATCAGGATTTCTGATCAGTCGTTTTCGTAAAGTATATATATGGCAGTCGTGATTGATATAAGTTTTTATGAATAGTCAGCAATTTATATCATGATCCCCTCACAATTGCTGAAATTTTGTTACCATAAATACATTTTTTAACTTATTCAAGACAATGAATTTGTTGCATTTCCATTTTCGGTAAAATATAGGGTTTCCCAGTCTACCGAGGTACAAAATTACCTGTGTTTATCTGCGTTTAACTCTGACTTCTCATATCTCATTGGACGGGGAATTGCTATAACATTAATTTATTTGTGGTCAAATATTATTATTTTGTGTAACTGCTGATCCCCGAAAACAGCAGCTAAAATTATCTTAGTAACAGCTTATCAGGTTTTACTCTGCGATCGCTTTTGAAACCCCTTACTCTGTCCATAAAACACAGTTTTAAACTGCACCTGATTTGTCCCAGGATTGTAAAGAGTATAAGTTGCTTCTCCTGGAGTCCTTCCCACACCTCCCACTCCAATCACTTGACGAGGAGTAACCGTGACTGTTTCTGAGGAAAATTGATGATCAAGAGTAGTAATTTCACTGCTAATAGATCCTGCTTGTAACTGATACTGAAAAGTTAAACCAGAACGACCGCAAAATAGATTATTTGCTTGCATTCTTGATAATCTATCTAACATTTGAATAGGAGGAGTATCGGGAGTCAGTTCATCATTTACCCCCATTGTTGAACCATGTATTAATAAACAATCTAATTCAAAAAAACCAAAATCCAGATTTCTCAACCATTGTACAGTCTGACGGGAAACACAATCCCACAACATCTGCACCGTATCACCCCCATATTTTGCCAGCAATTCCGGTGCATCTCCAGTCGGACCCAAACCATGTAAAATCAAACACTGTTCTTCCCACCATCCCTTGCAAATCATTGGTTCTAATTCACCCCGTCGCGGTGATTTCACCCTTTCCACTAGCTGTTCACATTCTCGCCTTGGTCCAACTAAATCACCGATGATATACAATGCCTCTACATAACGATTTTTCAGCTTAATATCAGCTATCACAGCTTCATAAGCCGCTAAATTTCCTTCAATTCCACTTAAAATTGCCCACATAATTAATTTTGGATTTTAGATTTTGGATTTTGGATTAGTTATTAGGACTTACCCATTGAGGAAGTTCACCAAATATGAAATGTGGATTTTATCTCTTGTAGGGTGCGTCAGACCCGATAATTTCACAAAAAACAGATTTTCTCTATCTGACGCACCTACTCAATCAGTTATTCCCAAAACTGAAAACGACGCAATTTCGTTTATTCATATCATGGCAGGTTTTACATTGCCTAAATCCTAGTTATTTTATCTAGTACAAACATGAGTGGGATCATCTGCGCGTTCAGCATACTCCAAACCATGCGCTAAACGCCAAGCAAAGATTTCTGGTAATCCCTTCTCTATAATTGCTGCACAGGTTTTTTGATAATCATAGGTTACTTCCCGCAAAGTCACCCCTTGAGTATCAGTTTCATAAATTACATAAGTTGCATTTGGTCGTCCATGTCGCGGTTCTCCAACAGAACCAACATTCACAATCTTTTTCAGCGCAGATGAAAAGCTAATTTTCCGTGATGCTGCTTGATTATGAACCTGAACTTGTAACTCACCAGCATCAAGATTACGACTATAAGGAACATGAGTATGTCCACAAAACAGCACATCTGCACCTGTAGAAATTACCCGTTCTAAAGCCACAAAAGCATCAAGTTCAGGTAATAAATATTCATGATTACTATGGGGACTACCATGAACAAAAGCTAAATTTTGCCACTGGAGACTATAGGGTAAACTGGCTAAAAATTCGCGGTTTTCTGGATGAATTTCTTTATTAGTCCATTCATGAGCTTGAATACCTCTTTTTTCCGCCAGTATGGAAGGATAACTACAATCACAAGCATTCAATCCTTCCACAATATCTTCATCCCAACAGCCAGCACAAGTAGGAATATCTAAAGCGCGAATTTGGTTAATCACCTCATTAGGATGGGGTCCATATCCTACCAAATCACCAACACAAAATATCTTTTCGGCTTTTTGTGAGTCAATATCTAATAATACAGCGTTTAAGGCTTCATAATTACCATGAATACATGACATGACAGCTATTTTCATAATTGTTGACCTTCTAATAAAATTTGTTGTACTTGCTGTTGATATTGAAAAATTAAGGATTCCGATAAACAGCAATCTGACAATGTTGATTTTAAAGCTGCCTCATCTAAATTTTTGCCTACTATTTCTATGCCACTAAACCGTTGAGGTCTACCTTGTAAATGTCGTGGTAAGTCTAATTCTAAAAAATTTATTTGGGGAACACCATTGACAAAATCACAGTAAAGAGAACGCCCATCATTAACATCGAAAATTGCCTTAGCACGAGTAACAATCCCATAAGCACCATGAGTTATTTCATACCAAAATTCATCCAAACTATTTTCATCAATAACTTGACCTGTAGTTGCTACCCTCCATAAATTTTCTCCAATTATCATGGGTGCAGGTGCGCCATATATAATTTCATTTGCCCAACTATCATACTCCGAATTTTTCAACTCCGGGGGAATAACTGCTATAGCGTGGTAAGTGAGATGATCTAATATTTTTGATACACTGTCTAATTCCAAATAAGCACCCAATTCCACATAAACACTATCTGCTGTGGGTATTTGATAAAGAAATTCAATTTCTTGACCATCACTAAAAATTCTCAACTCAGGAAATTCAGTAGCTATTTTAGTTTGATCAATAGGAACATTCCCAGTTCCTGGACAAAAATAAATGACTTTTTTAACAGATCGAACATCTCGAATTTGTTGACAAATCCAGGTAGTTTTGCCCGCACCGGATCAGGGCTATTTCATTCTAAAAGAGAGGATAAAATGGTAGAGATATCTAGGCATCT
>NZ_VIKX01000171.1 GCF_009711935.1 Dolichospermum sp. UHCC 0259
TACTTCTACCTACCCTATAAACTCTCGAAAGTGGGGGGAGAGTGAAAAACTACGAATTTTCAGCACAAATTTGATTTGGTAGCAGCGGAACAATGCCGAGTTTTAGGACAAAAAGCCGCAGCTATTGAATTTTATGACAAAGCAATTCTGGGGGCAAAAACTTACGAATATCTGCAAGAAGAGGGAGTGGCTAATGAATTGGCTGCTAAATTCTATCTCGATTGGGGGAAGGAAAAAGTAGCTGCTGGTTATATGCAAGAAGCTTACTATTGTTATGCAAAATGGGGAGCTAAGGCCAAAGTTACTGATTTAGAACGACGCTATCCCCAATTACTTCAACCAATCTTGCAACAATACAAAATTAGTTTTGCGCCTCTAGAAACTTTGATCAGTGTGACTAATTCAGCCACAGAGCCGTCGAATAGTAGTATATCTGATTCTCTCGATTTCGCCTCAATCATTAAAGCTGCCCAAGCTATTTCTAGCACCATCCAACTCGATCAACTGCTTCAGCAGCTTACCCACATTATTCTCCAAAGTTCTGGAGGTGATGAGTGTTTATTAATCATGCCACAGGAGGGGATTTGGGAGGTGCAAGCGATCGCTAACCTGGAAACCACAGAACTTTGTTGTCAACCCATAGAATCTCATTCTCACCTGCCATTGAAACTGATTCAGTATGTTAAAAATACCCAATCTGTAGTGGTAATTGATAATTTACAAACAGATTTACCTGTCATTGATGCCTATCTCCTGCAAACTTCTCCTCAAAGTATTCTCTGTTTACCAATTCTCAATCAAGGACATTTAGTAGGACTTCTCTATCTCAAAAATCAATTTTCGGCTGGAGTTTTTAATAGCGATCGCATGACGGTGATCAACTTTCTTTGCACCCAAGCTGCTATCTCTCTAGAAAATGCTCGACTCTATCATCAATCTCAAAAAACTTTATTAGAAGTTCAACAAGTAGAGCAGCAATTACAGGCATCGCAGAAATTCTTACAATTGGTTATAGATAATATTCCTCAATTAGTTTTTTGGAAAGATACCCAATCAGTTTACTTGGGTTGTAATCGCCTGTTTGCAGAAGTAGCCGGCTTGAATTCTGTTCAAGATATTATTGGTAAAACTGATTATGAATTGCCTTGGAAAAAAGAAGAATCTGATTTTTATCGGGAGTGCGATCGCCGAATTATGGATTCAGGTATTCCCAAAATAGGGATTATTGAAACTCAACAGCAAGCTGGCGGCAAGCAAACATGGGCAGAAACTAATAAAATTCCCTTGCAGGATGACAATGGCACGATAATTGGCATTTTAGGGACTTACCAAGATATTAGCGATCGCAAACAAGCCGAAGCAGAAAAATCTCGTCTCATCTCCATTCTCGAAGCAACATCCGATCTCGTCGGTATTGCTGATATCAATGGCAATAATCTCTATCTCAATCAAGCTGGTCAGGAATTATTACAGATTCCAGCATCAGAAATCAATAAATTTCATATCTCTGAAACAACTGCTCCCGCAATGTTATCAATGCTGGAAACAGAAATGTTACCCAAAGCACTACGCGACGGAATTTGGTCAGGAGAAACAATCCTCCTCAGTCGTAGTGGCGAAGAAATTCCCGCATCTCAAGTTCTCATGACCCATAAAAATGCCCAAGGAGAAGTGGAATTTCTCTCGACCATTATTCGAGATATTCGTGACTCCAAACGCATTGAAGCCGAATATAAACGTAAATCCGAAGCTCTGGAACAGGCTCTCGAAGAACTCCAAAATACACAAATTCAACTGATTCAAAATGAGAAAATGTCAGCCCTGGGGAACTTAGTTGCTGGGGTTGCCCATGAAATTAATAATCCAGTTGGTTTCTTGAATGGTAATATTAAACCCGCTCTAGATTACATCAGCGATTTATTTGGATTACTTGATTTAGTCCAAACCAAATATTCTCAATTACATCCAGAAGTACAAGAGGAAATTGAAAATATTGATCTGGATTTTATCCGCGAAGATCTACCAAAATTAATCGCTTCGATGGAAGAGGGAGTGAAGCGAATTACTGACATTAGCACCAGTTTAAGAACATTCTCACGTGCGGATACTAATCACCCCGTTGCCTGTAATATTCATAATGGCATTGATAGCACCATTATGATTCTTAAACACCGTCTCAAGGCCAATACAACTCGTCCAGAAATTACTGTGATCAAGGATTACGGCGACTTACCCCAGATACAATGCTATGCTGGACAGTTAAATCAGGTATTTATGAATATCCTAGCCAATGCGATTGATGCTTTAGATGAAGCAAGTATTGGCCGTAAGTATAAAAATATCAATAATAAAATTACTATCAAAACCGCATTATCAACGGATAATCAACAAGTCATAATTCACATTCAAGATAATGGTAAAGGTATGACATCAGAAATTAAACAAAAGATTTTTGATAATCTATTTACCACCAAAGCAGTGAATAAAGGAACTGGATTAGGATTAGCGATCGCCCGTCAAATTGTGGTAGAAAAACATCAAGGACAAATCACAGTCAATTCTACACCCAATCAAGGAACTGAATTTATAATTACTTTGCCGTTATAGGTAATAGGGAATAGGCAAGAGGCAAGAGGCAAGAGGCAATAAATATTGTCCCAGTCCCCAGTCCCCAGTCCCCAATCCCCAGTCCCCAGTCCCCAATCCCCAGTCCCCAATCCCCAACTTAAAACACTGGCCGATAAACCCGATAATTAATATTGGGGAAAATATTATCCATTGACTCAACTTTTTCCAACCAACCACTATCAACCTTAGCAACTTTCACATCTTCATACAGCTTATTAAACCGCATTAAATGTGATCTAGTTCTTCTCACCGCATAGGGAACCATTGTTCCTGTCCGCATAATAAACGCCCAGTCAGAAGATTGTGCTAATAACAACTCTCTCGCAGCTTGGTTCAGTGCTTTTTCCTGCAACTCATCCTCAGCTTCAATTTGGGAAATTTCAATCATTCGTTCCGCAGCTTTGTGTAAATGTGGATAAACCCAAGCATTAGTATCATTTAACCAATATTCATGGAAACCCTTAAAGCCCCAACTCGATTGAGCCGGACGACATACTTGCTGATTTGGATTAACTCGTAGATAATCAGCTAAATGGGTCATTTCATAAGTTTTTTGGTCATACCATGACTTACGGAACAGGTAATCAATAAACCAAGGCCCCTCATACCACCAATGACCAAACAACTCCGCATCATAGGGAGAAACAATAATTGGCGGACGACCCATGATATTGTGTAAATGCCCAGTTTGCTGCTCTCGATTATACATGAAGTTAGCAGCGTGTTCTGCCGCCTTTTCCCTTGCCCAGTAAGGATCATATAAAGCCTTATCCGCAAGACCTAAGCCACGCCCAGTGATTTTATGATACTTAATACCCGTGTTTTTGCGCTGACCATTGGGCATAATATAGGGCTTAATATATTCATATTCAGCTTCCCAACCCAAATCTTTATAAAATTCCCGATATTCTGCCGCACCAGGATAACCCACCTCAGAAGACCACACTTGCTGGGAAGATTCATGATCTCGACCAAAAGCCGCTACACCGGGTTCTGTAAAAATCGGAGCATAGCTACCGAAGCGAGGACGGGGACGAGCGTATAAAATGCCATGACCATCGGTGAGGAAATAACGTAAACCAGCATCCGCCAGCATTCGCTCCACGCCTTCATAATAGGCACATTCTGGCAACCAAATCCCTCTAGGGCGTTGTCCAAAAGTTTCTTCATAATGTTCACAAGCTACCTGAATTTGCGCCCAAACAGCTTGGGGATACATTTTCATTAATGGTAAGTAGCCGTGAGTCGCACCACAGGTAATAATTTCCAAGTTATTACTATCTTGGAACTGTTTAAATGCTGTAACTAAATCACCGTCATAACGTTCCCATAATTCCCGCGCTTCATTAAACTCAGTTGCATAATGTTCTGCCAAATATCGAACATGACCATTATGGACATTGCGCTCGGATTCTAGTTCTATAAGCTCTTCTAGTTGAGCCAAGTGAGCATCATAGCGTTCTTGTAATAAAGGATCACGAAGCATAGAAATCAAAGGCGGAGTCATACTCATGGTGAGTTTGAAATCAACACCGTCTCGTTTTAAACCTTCAAATACTTTTAATAAGGGAATGTAAGTTTCAGTAATTGCTTCATATAACCATTCTTCTTCCAGCACATAGTCACTTCCGGGGTGACGGACAAAGGGCAGATGTGCGTGAAGTACAAGCGCGACGTAGCCTAGAGCCATAATATTTCTTCTGGTGTGGTATTTGGAGGTTACAGACAAAAAAGTCTGTGTGGGGAAATTAAGAATATTTTAAGACGATATGGGTCATTGGTCATGAATCCTCGGCTAATACTTAATAGAAAAATATTTTGGTCGTGAGATTTTTTAGTCCGTTAAAACGGACTTGAGCTATGAGACAGGGAATTAATTCCCTGGCGTGTTTGTTCATGATCAATATAATCATCAATCAAATTCGGAAATAGCCTTTTTTCCTCAATACATAAAATGATTAATTTTGACAGTGCATAAATCCTAAATTACTGATTTTCAGTAAATCAAGGTAGAATATCAAATAAACGTGCTAACTACCAAGATTATGAGCCTGTGCATCAATCCTAACTGCCCAAAGCCACAAAATCCCGATAATATCAACTTTTGTGAGGCTTGTGGCTCAGAAGTCTTGCTACAACAACGTTATCGGGTACAATGTCAGTTAGGACGGGGTGGCTTTGGTGTGACATTCGAGATTAACGAAGTCAGAACCAACAAGGCTAAAGTTCTCAAAGTCTTGATTAATAACGAACCTAAAGCCATAGAATTATTTAAACAGGAAGCTGATGTTTTAAGTCAACTCCATCATTCCGGTATTCCTCATGTAGAATTAGACGCTTATTTTGAATATTATCCCTACAACAGTCAAAACCCGATTCATTGTTTGGTAATGGAAAAAGTTGTGGGAGAAGATTTAGAAAAATATATGCGAAAACGTGGTTTGCGTCCTATTAACCAAACTACAGCTATAGAATGGCTAAAAGATTTAATTATTATTTTAGAACAGGTACATAATAAAAACTTTTTTCATCGAGATATTAAACCACCTAATATTATGTTGAGGTCTGAAAGTGCCGAATTAGTATTAATTGATTTTGGTACTGTGAGGAAGGTAACATCTACAGTATTTAAACAACAAGGTGGTGTAACGGGAATTATTTCTGCTGGTTACACACCCTCGGAACAAATTAATAATAATGCTGTACCCCAGTCTGATTTTTTTGCTTTAGGACGGACATTTGTTTATTTACTCACGGGTAAAGAACCACTTGACCCAATCATGTATGATTCCTATAATGAAAGATTAAATTGGCGGAATCATGCACCACAAATATCATCTATGTTGGCAGATTTATTAGATGATATGATGCAGCGTTTATATAAAGATCGTCCTCAAAACACTCAGGTGATTTTGCAAAGAATAGCAGCAATAGAAAAATCTTTACAACCACCAAAACCTCAACCACTAAAACCTCAACCACCAAAATCTCCAATACAATCAACTGGCCGTCGAGGTTTTATTAAAACTGCGAGTTTGGTTGTTGGTAGTACGACTTTAGCGGTAGTAGGTTACAATTTTTTGGGAAATAAACATCAAAATAGAACTCCCATTAACATAAGTTCTTTCAGTTTTGAAGTTGTCACCACAGACGCAACTGGAAATATCACCAACCGACGCAACGCAAGCGCGAAATACTTCACAGAAGACTTAGGAAATGGTGTGACGTTGGACATGGTGGAAATACCAGGGGGAACATTTATCATGGGTTCACCGGAAAGTGAAGCAGAACGAGATTCAGATGAAGGTCCCCAACGTCAAGTTACAGTTCCCAGTTTCTACATGGGAAAATATGAATTGACACAGGCACAATATCAAGCTATCATGGGAACTAACCCTTCCTCCTTCAAAGGCAATAACCGCCCTGTGGAAAGTGTTAGTTGGGATGATGCAGTCGAATTCTGTAAAAAGTTAAGTCAAAAAACACAGAAAAACTACAGATTACCCAGCGAGGCTGAATGGGAGTATGCTTGTCGTGCCAGAACTACCACACCATTTTATTTTGGTGAAAGTATTACCCCAGAACTGGTAAACTATGATGGTAGTTATCCTTATGCTTCTGCTTCCAAGGGTCAAGATCGAAGCCAAACAACAGATGTAGGAACTTTTCCCCCTAATGCTTTTGGTTTGTACGATATGCACGGGAATGTCTGGGAGTGGTGTCAAGATGATTACCAAGAAAATTATATAAACGCGCCTATAGATGGCAGTGCTTGGAATAGTCGAAGCAGTAGCGACTTAAAGCTGCAACGTGGCGGTTCTTGGAGCCTCGATGCTGGGAGCTGTCGGGCTGCGGATCGCGATAGGGATTCGCGCGACATTAGTCTCTACTACGGTTTTCGGGTCGTGTCTTCGTTCAGGACTTTGTAGCCCTTTATACTCTTACCCTTTTACCCTCTGCCCTTCTTTTTCTTTTCCCTTCTTCTCTTCATCGCCCTTAGGCGACTTAAAAAATTTTTTTCCAAAAATCTGGTTTTGATGTCTGGATTCATTATAGCACAGATTTTTTATTTTGTCTGAATCAGGATTACCAGGATTTAAGGATTTTCAGGATGGAAGAAGGGGTGGGATTTTGAATGTTAGGAAATTCGGTTCATTCAAGATCCCAATATCCCCGACTTCTTGAAGAAGTCGGGGATATGAAATTTATCTAGAATCAATCTTCACTGTCTTGATATAAATTTTGTAAGTCTTGCAATTGAGTCTTTCGAGAAATTCGGCGGTATTTTTTACTTTCTAGTTTTGGTTCGTATTGACTCTGACCTTTACCTTTAGATATTAATTTTAAATTTGATTCCGGGTCAGCTTGTTGGTTAAGATGGGTTTGATGGGCTAAAGCATCATCCAGAAATTCTAAATAATGCTGATATCGTTCCCAGTTACCACTAACAGCACAGTCTGGCTCATCTTTATGGATACAATCACTAAAGCGACAATGGGCAACAGCTAGGCGTTCTCTTGCTTCTGGGAAATAGTGAATTAACTCTTCAGGGCTACAATCTAAATCAGGTTGATTAAAACCGGGAGTATCTGCTAATAACCCACCTGTAGGCATTTCAAATAATTCTACATGACGGGTGGTATGACGACCGCGAGCTAATTTGCCGGAAACTTCCCCCACTCGCAGGTTGATATCGGGAATCAAACTATTAATCAAGCTGGATTTTCCCACACCAGAAGGACCAGCAATCACTGTAATTTTATCCTGCAAATATGTGGCTATTTGGTCAATGTTAATGCTATTTTGAACGCTAATAAATAAAGGTTGATAACCCCAAGCCAGTAAGCGATCGCTAATTTGCTGTTTTTCTTCTAAAGAGACTAAATCACATTTATTCAAACATAACAGCACATCAACGCCTGTAGATTCAGCCTTAATTAAAAATCTACTCAATTGAATAGGTTCTAAAGGCGGGTCAGCCACCGCAAAAACCAGGAGAATTTGATTGACATTAGCGATCGCTGGGCGATTTAATTGACTATGACGCGGTAAAACTTCACTAACAGCCCCCCGTCCATCAGTCCAATCTGGTTCTTCCACAATCACGCGATCGCCCACCATCACCTGTTGACCAATCTTTTTTAAGCGCATTCTCCTTGTGCAGAGGAGGATAGGAGCAGGGGGCAGGGAGCAGGGGGCAGAGGAGAAATTTCTTTCTTCCTTATTCATTCTTTCTTCTTCCGAACTCCTGACTCCTGACTCCTGACTCCTGACTCCTTCTAATTCATCCATCTGCACGCGATAAAAATTCGCCTGTACAGCTAACACCGTACCCAATAACTGTTTAGTAGAAATACTTTCCCCTGTCATGCCACAGTAACCGGACGACGGATAACCAGGGAAAAATAGCCAGCACAATCCGTAATTTGTTCCACTTGATAACCAGCCATTGTCAGACTATCAGGAACTTGTTCTATCGGTTCACCTGGATCTAACCAGACTTCGAGTAAACCTCCCGGTGGCATTTTTTCAAGATAGAGTTTTGTTCGCACAAAATTAATTGGGCAAGGAGTACCACGTAAATCGAGTTGAGCATCAGGGGTTAATACAGAAGACCCACTCATGACTTAAACAAGCCTCCTAAGAATCCCTCTAAACCACCCTTACCAGTTCTGTCTCCCTTAATTTTAGCCAGCTTCTCCAGTAGTTCTCGCTCCTCTGGGATGATTTTTGTCGGAATATCAATTAATACCGTCAACAGATGATCACCACGACTTACAGGATTACCCAGACGGGGAACACCACGATTTTCTAATTTCATCACCGTATTCGGTTGAGTTCCAGCGGGAATAATTAACTCCACCAGTCCATCTACCGTATTTACCTCCAACCGGCAACCTAAAATTGCTTGTAAGTAGCTAATTTTAATTTCCGAGTTAATATTGATGCCCTCACGATGAAATTCTTCATCTTCATTGACAAACAAGTAAACGTATAAATCACCTGGAGGCCCATTCCGTTGACCCGCATCTCCTTCTTGGGAAATCCGTAATCTTGTGCCATTGTCCACACCAGCAGGAACATTAATTTTCAGTTTCTTTGTTACCTGATTTGCGCCCTTACCATCACAAGCATCACATTTATCTTCCACCACCGTTCCTGTGCCATCACAGGTGGGACAAGTTGACACTTGAGTAAAACTACCAAAAGGAGTTCTTGTTACCCGTCTGACTTGACCTGAACCGCTACAGGTGCTACAAGTCCGGGGACGAGTTCCTGATTTAGCGCCAGAACCACTACAAACTTCACAGGTTTCTAAATGGGAAATCCGAATTTCCTTTTCTCCACCAAATACCGCTTCCCGAAAATCTAATTTCAGGTCTAAGCGCAGGTCATCACCTCGAACTGGTCCACTCCGCCGTCTTTGTTGGGGTTGTCCACCTGGACTGCCAGCAAAACCGCTGAAAATGCTTTCAAAGATATCGGCAAAACCACCCATATCACCCATATCTTGGAAACCAGCACCAGCCGCTGCTGCTCCAGAAACACCGGCTTCACCAAAGCGGTCGTAACGAGCGCGAACTTCTGGCTCTGACAGCACTTCGTAGGCGCGGTTAATTTCCTTAAATCGTTCCTCTGCCCCAGATTCTTTATTTACATCTGGGTGATACTTTCGGGCTAGGCGGCGATAAGCCTGTTTAATCTCTTCTTTGTCGGCGTCACGAGAGACACCCAGGGTTTCATAATAGTCTCGGGCCATATAGCAAGGTTAAAATTTAGAAGGAAGCAGAAGTACGGAAAATAGTAGCTAATAGGTTTAAGGTAACACTTTAACAAGAATACAGAAATTTAGGAGTGCAAATAGCGTGGGGTAGTGTTAGTCATGCTCTTTTTTAATTTTTGTTAATAATAATTATTTTTTTGGCATTAGTGTCCACAACAATGATCTTAGGTTTCCCCCATGAGCGACGGCTGAACCCTAAAGGGGCTTCGCATTCCAGGGTGTGGTGACTCCAATAACGGCTACCATGAGACTCCCTTCGACTTCGCTCAGGGCAAGTGGCTCAGGGTGGTCTGGTCAGCATAGCTTGCTTGATTACTCTTGCAAGCTCAGTCCCTTTAGGGCTGGGTTACTGACAGCATTTATTATTGATGATACTTTTGATTAACTTTTTATTATTGTGCTATTGAATTGGGGAAAAACCTACCCATTAATTATAGGAACTAGCCGTAATATTAAATGTGGAAAACCCAACCTATACTTTTGGTTAGGTATATGATATGGCTCTGTTGAGCAGATATTTGGCAGGGTAAATTTCTAATCTATCGTCTCATAATCAGCTTGTGAGTTATTTTCTTCATCTAAATCAATATTGAATTGTGGTATTTGCGTGTTGGTTACGGGAGAATGATATTCTTCTGTCAGATTTAGATTTATTTGTGTGGTATCTTCTGATTTGAAATTATCTTCACTAGCCTGTTTGTAAACGTCTGTACCAATAGCAAAGATAGTTTGTTGTAAATCATCTAAAAGGGTTTTAAATTTCGCTGGAGATATATGGGAATTGCTCATTGCGGCTTGCAGTTGTTCAACTTTCTGATTAGCGATCGCTATTAATTGCTCACTGAGTAGATTGGAATTATCCCGTAATGTGGAAGTATAGGTGAACAAGAGATTAGTAGCTTGATTTTTGAGTTCCACCAGTTCTTTACGTCTTTGATCTTCTTCGGCAAACAATTCTGCTTGTTTCCGCATTTGCTCAATTTCGTTGTTACTTAAACCGCCTGTACTGGTAATGCGGATGCTTTGTTCTCTACCTGTACCTTTATCTTGTGCCGCAACTCTGAGAATGCCATTCACATCAATTTCAAAAGCGACTTCAATTTGGGGAACGCCGCGCGGAGCAGGAGGAATACCACTGAGGAGAAATTTGCCCAGACTTTTGTTATCTTTGGCCATAGCGCGTTCTCCTTGGAGGACATGAACTTCTACGGAGTTTTGTCCATCAACGGCTGTAGAGAATATTTGGGCTTTGCTGGTGGGTATGGTGGTATTCCGGTCAATAATTTTGGTGAATACTTCTCCTAGTGTTTCAATCCCCAAAGATAACGGTGTGACATCTAAAAGTAACAGGGTGTCTAATTCCCCTCCTAAAACCCCGGCTTGGATAGCTGCGCCCAGGGCTACGGCTTCATCAGGGTTGACGGAATGATCTGGGGTTTTACCATTGAAAAATTTAATCAGGGCGTTTTGAACGGCAGGAATGCGGGTAGAACCGCCGACGAGAATAATCTTATCTATATTCTGTGGTTTGACTTCTGCGTCTTTGAGGGCTTGCATCATTGGGGCGATAGTCCCCTCGATTAAACTCCCTGTGAGTTCTTCAAATTGGGAGCGGCTGAGTTCCATTTCCAGATGTTTGGGTCTGGTGGCATCAGCGGTGATAAATGGCAGGTTAATGGAGGTAATAAACATGGTGGATAGTTCGACTTTGGCTTTTTCCGCTGCTTCTCGTAAACGTTGGAGTGCCATTTTGTCTTGGGTGATGTCTATCTTCTCTTCTGCCAGGAATTGCTCCACCATCCAGCAGACAATGGCATTATCAAAGTCGTCTCCGCCGAGATGATTATTACCACAGGTGGCTTTAACTTCAAAAACTCCATCTCCTAGTTGGAGAATAGATACGTCGAATGTGCCTCCGCCTAAGTCAAATACGAGGATTAATTGTTCTTGATCTTGTTTGTCTAAACCGAAGGCTAGGGCGGCGGCGGTGGGTTCGTTGATAATTCTTAATACTTCTAGTCCAGCAATAGTACCTGCATCTTTTGTGGCTTGTCTTTGAGCGTCTGTAAAATATGCTGGTACGGTAATTACGGCTTTTGTAACCTCGTCTCCCAGGAAGTTTTCCGCGTCTTGCTTGAGTTTTTTCAAGACCATAGCGGATATTTCTTGGGGTGTGTAATTTTGGGCGCGAATTTGGACATCAACGGTGTTATCTCTGCCTTTGATGCAGTTATAAGGGACACGACCACGCTCTAATTCTGTGTCTTCCCAGCGACGACCGATAAATCTCTTGATACTGTAGACTGTGTTTTCGGCATTGGTTACAGATTGTCGCTTGGCTAGTTGTCCGATGAGGCGATCGTTAGTTTTACCAAAGGCTACGATACTAGGGGTAGTGCGTCCACCTTCGGAGTTGGCAATTACTTTTGGTTGGCCAGCTTCTAAAACAGCTACACAACTATTGGTAGTCCCTAAGTCAATCCCGATAACTTTTCCCATACTTGAATTATTTTTAGTAAGATGCTCTACCGTAAGTAATTATTCACAAGTGATTGTGTTTTAGCTACAGGCAATAAATTTATGCAAACTTTATGCAAACTTTATTAAAAACACATTATAGGCGATCGCTTACACAGAGGCTACCGTTTTAAAAAATTACTAAGTAGGTAAACATAATAAAACCAATATATGTTTAGTTTTGTGAAACCCGTAAAACAACCTATTTGTAAGGCATTCATTGAATTTACATTTCGTCACATACCTTTAAATTTTTCGGTTTACCTACTTATTACATTGGCATTCATGGTTAATGATCCTATTTAGATGCTATGGGCGTAAGGCTGTGAAACTTTAAGTAAGTATCAACAGCCTTATACTGTTTAGGCTAACCGTTATCTTGATTGGACAAATCTTGTGAGTCCACAGATATATCTTCTCTGGGCGCAGCTACTTTTACCATTGCATGGCGGAGTACACGGTCGCCAAAATAATAGCCACGAACTAACTCTTCTAAAATAGTTCCTTCTGGATGTTCGTCGGTTTGTTCTCGCATCACAGCTTCATGCAAATTGGGGTCAAATTCTTGACCTTCAGGACGCATGGGTGCTACACCTAAACGTTTTAGACAATCTACCAATTGTTTATAAACCCCTTGATAGCTCTTATGAATGGTCATTTCGCCATCACCTTGGGGTTTGAGGTGCGCTCGCGCTCTTTCAAAATTATCAACGACAGGTAGCAATTCTGTAATTGTGTTGCGCTTTACCTGTAGGTCAATTTCTTCTTTTTCTTTGGCAGTGCGTTTGCGGTAATTCTCAAAATCTGCGGCAATTCGCATATATTGAGTGCTACGGTCTTCTAATTGAGCTTTGAGAGTTTCAACTTGTTGAGATAAATCTGCTAAGACAGCGACATCTACTTCAATGGGGTTGACTGTAGCATTACCATTTTCTTCAGTGAGTATATTATCTCCCTGTTCATTTATTTGGTTTGCTACTTGCTCATTAGCTTCGCTGCTAGAGTCTTGGGGGTTAATTTCGGACGGGGAGTCACTTTTCATAAGAATATGTGGTAAATGGAAAACTCAGTCACTGAAGTGCTGAGAAGAATGGTTTGCGGTAGACTTAGGCGTTAGTCAGGGGTCAGAATTTATGCTGAATTCTGTGTGAGTGGCGGATGAGTACTCGGGTTTAAGACCTCACCAAATCCTATATTTGATGGTCTACAATCGGTTGCGTGTCCTAATCCCCGACAGATTGATTCTGACTCCTGAATTCTTCTTTAAATAGTTTACCCGTTTATTTTCGTTTAGTTTACTATTATCCACCTATCCTAGATGCTTTTAACAGCAGAAATTTAACGAGCTATCAGTATTTGGCGAGTGAGCTAATTCTGGGTTTAAATTCCGTATTTAACAACCAGCTTAAGTTTTTATAATCACCAGTGTTTTGCAAGAAGTGATGTTACCCCTAGTCCTATGATAATAAATTCCCAATATAAAAATTTTTACATCGAAAGGTTGTTGGCTAGAATTTAGTACAGTATCAATGAGAAGTATGTACCACAGTGTGGGAATACTTAAAAAAGAGGTTCCCCTACCCTAACCCATTTGCTTATGACTTACTCATCACCACAAGGGCGCAGTACGGCGATAACTGTCAAAACCGAGTTTTCGCCTTTTGCTAATAAACTAGTAGCATCTGGCTATGTCAATCATGAACAAATGAGACAGGCTGTAGCTACGAGCCGCAAGTCTGGCAAGGAGCTGACAGAAGTATTAGAGTCAATTACTAACCGAAAATTAGCACCTGACCAAATAACAGCATACAAAAAACAACATTTATTTGAACTTAAGATCTTATACGGTATTGAGTCGCTTGATATTGAAATCCACGAAATTGATACAACAAACGTGGGGATACTTATTCAAGAACTCATTCCTGTGGAAATATGTCGTCGCCATTATCTAGTGCCATTGTCAAGGCATGATGACCAAGCTTCACCTTATATTTTGGTGGCAATGGTTGACCCGGATAATTTAGACGCTTCTGATGATCTTAACCGGATTTTGCGTCCTAAAGGTTTGTCTGTTCAGCGGCGGGTAATTACTCAGAAAGATTACTGGGGCATTATTAATCAATACCTAAATGAGCAAGCTGCCCGCCAAAAGACCTTAGATCAACAAAAAAGTTATGATGTGAAGGGGGATTTAGATAATTTAGAGAATCTGGAAATAGAGGAAACTACTGATGATGATGTTGATTTAGATAAGGCGATGAAGGGTGCTGATGATGCACCTATTATTAAACTTGTGAATCGGATTTTGTTGAAGGCTTTAAGTGAGGGTGTTTCGGATATTCACATTGAACCCCAGGAAGAATATTTACGGATTCGTTTCCGGAAGGATGGGGTATTACGTGAGGCATTTGAAAATATGCCGAAAAAAATTATCCCGGCGGTAACAGCCCGATTTAAAATTATTTCTAACTTGGATATTGCGGAGAGACGTTTACCTCAAGACGGACGTATCCGCCGGATATTTGCGGGGAGAAAGGTGGATTTTCGGGTAAATACTCTACCTAGTCGTTATGGGGAAAAGGTTTGTCTACGGATTTTAGATAATTCTTCGACTCAATTGGGTTTGGATAAGTTAATTACTGACCCAGAAACCTTAAATATTGTTAAGGATATGGTGAGTAAGCCTTTTGGGTTGATTTTGGTGACGGGTCCGACTGGTTCGGGGAAAACGACTTCGTTGTATTCGGCGCTATCAGAAAAGAATGATCCAGGGATTAATATTAGTACGGTAGAAGATCCGATTGAGTATAGTTTGCCGGGGATTACTCAGGTACAGGTAATTCGGGAAAAGGGGTTGGATTTTTCGACGGCTTTGCGGGCTTTCTTGCGTCAAGATCCAGATGTGTTGCTGGTGGGGGAAACACGGGATAAGGAGACTGCGAAAACGGCGATTGAGGCGGCATTAACGGGTCACTTGGTATTAACTACTTTACACACTAATGATGCGCCGGGAGCGATCGCTCGCTTAGGAGAAATGGGTATTGAACCTTTCATGGTTTCCAGTTCTCTGATTGGTGTTTTAGCACAACGTCTCGTTCGTCGTGTCTGTTCTGAATGTCGGATTGCCTACACTCCCACCATTGAAGAACTCGCTCGCTATGGTCTATCAGCTTCCCAAGAGGCTCAGGTGACTTTCTATAAAGCCAATATTATCCCACCGGAAGAAATAGCCAGCCATAAAGGTCTTTGTCAAAAATGTAATGGCATTGGCTATAAAGGGCGTTGTGGTGTTTATGAAGTGATGCGGATTACTGAAGATCTACAAACCCTCATCAATCAGGAAGCACCTACAGAAAGGATCAAAGAAGTAGCTGTTGAAGAGGGTATGAAAACCTTACTGGCATACAGTTTAGACCTAGTTCGTCAAGGTGCAACTACCCTGGAGGAAGTAGAACGGGTAACATTTACAGACACAGGTTTAGAAGCTGAATTAAAGGCTAAACGTAAAAGTGGTCTGACTTGTCGGACTTGTACAGGGGAATTACAACCAGAATGGTTAGATTGTCCTTACTGTATGACACCTCGATTTACAGATTAACCACACATTTTGCATTGAGAGTTTTAAGTTTTTTATTGTTAATTAATGGGAGTGCATTCAGACTATGGAAATGATGATTGAAGACTTAATGGAGCAACTAATTAATATGGGTGGCTCGGACTTACACCTATCTGCTGGTTTGCCTCCCTATTTTCGGATTAGTGGACATCTAACACCTATTGGTGAAAATATCTTAACTGCTGATGAGTGCCAAAGATTAATTTTCAGTATGCTCAATAACACTCAGCGTAAAACCTTAGAGCAAACCTGGGAATTAGATTGTTCTTATGGTGTCAAAGGATTAGCTCGGTTTCGGGTGAACGTCTACAAAGAACGGGGCGCTTTTGCCGCCTGTTTACGAGCATTAAGTTCTAAAATTCCTAACTTTGACAAATTAGGTTTACCCGACATAGTTCGGGAAATGACAGAAAAACCTAGAGGATTAATTCTTGTAACAGGTCCGACTGGTTCTGGTAAGACTACTACCCTAGCGGCAATGATTGACTTAATTAATCGAACTAGGGCAGAACATATTTTAACAGTTGAAGATCCTGTGGAATTTGTTTATGAACCCATCAAAAGTCTAGTTCACCAACGCCAATTAGGAGAAGATACGAAGAGTTTTGCTAATGCTTTAAAAGCAGCTTTACGGGAAGATCCAGATATTATTCTGGTAGGAGAAATGCGGGATTTAGAAACAATTGCTTTGGCAATTTCCGCCGCAGAAACAGGTCACTTGGTATTTGGTACATTACATACAAGTTCTGCTGCACAAACCGTTGACCGGATTATTGATGTTTTCCCCTCAGAAAGACAAACTCAGGTACGGGTGCAGTTATCTAACTCCTTAGTTGCTGTTTTTAGTCAAACTTTAGTACCTAAGAAAAATCCCAAAGCCAATGAATATGGTCGAGTCATGGCTCAAGAAATTATGGTAATTACCCCCGCTATTTCTAACTTGATTCGGGAAGGAAAAACAGCACAGATTTACTCAGCTATTCAGACCGGGGGTAAATTGGGAATGCAAACTCTAGAAAAGGTTTTAGCTGATTTATACAAAGCTGGAACTATTTCTTTTGAAGCCGCAATCTCTAAAACCTCTAAACCAGATGAAGTACAGCGTCTAATTGGTGCAACAGCCCCAGCAGGAGCTAAATTGCGTTAACAGGGAGCAGGGGAGCAGGGGAGCAGGGAGCAGGGGAGAGAAATATTCTTTTGCAACTAACAACTGACAACTGACCAATTCTAAAATTTTAAATTAATATTATGCCTACTTACGTTGCTCGTATTCGTGATTCTCAAGGAAAATCCAGAACTGAAAAATTTACCGCTGATTCCTTGACTGATGCTCGGACTAATCTTAGAGATCAAGGTTTTGTTGTTCAAGACTTAAAAGAATCTCAAAGCTTGGCTTCTCGGTTTGATATCCAGAAACTTCAAAATTCCTTTGTTAAGGTTTCCGTCAAAGATAAAGCAATTTTTTCCCGCCAATTTGCTGCTTTAGTAAATGCGGGTGTAGCCATAGTTAGAGGCTTGGGTGTACTCTCTGAACAGTGTAGTAATCCTAAACTTAAAGCTGCTTTAATCGAAATTTGTGCTGATGTTCAAACGGGAGTTAACCTCTCCGATTCCATGCGTAAACATCCTGAGTGTTTTGATGGTTTGTATGTGAGTATGGTACAAGCTGGAGAAATTGGAGGTGTGCTAGATGAGGTTTTAAATCGTCTGGCTAAACTATTAGAAGATATGGCACGATTGCAGAACCAAATTAAATCGGCTATGTCTTATCCAGTGGTAGTAGGCTTTTTGGCAACTGCTATTTTTGTGGGGATGACAGTTTTTTTAATTCCCATTTTTGCAGACATTTTTGCATCTATAGGGGTAGAATTACCAGCATTGACACTATTCTTGATGGCCTGTAGTAAGTTATTACGAAGTTATTGGTCATTGGCAATTATTGGCGGGTTATGTGTACTATCGTTTCTCTATAAGCAGTATTACAAAACCCCTGTGGGTAGATTACAGATTGACGGTATTGCTCTCAAGCTACCTTTGTTTGGTGATTTGATTCAAAAATCTTCTATTGCTCGGTTTAGCCGAACTTTTGGTTCATTAACTCGCTCTGGAGTCCCGATTTTGACCTGTTTAGAAATTGTGCGAGATACATCAGGAAACCAAGTTATTGCTAATGCTATTGATGCCGCCCGTGAAGAAGTTCAACAGGGGGGAATGATTAGCGTTGCTTTACTCAAAGAAGATGTTTTTCCAGGTATGGCGATTCAGATGATGAGTATTGGTGAAGAAACAGGTCAACTGGATGCAATGTTGATGAAAGTTGCCGATTTCTATGAAGATGAAGTAGAACAGGCAGTTAAATCACTGACTAGCATTTTAGAACCACTAATGATTGTTGTCTTAGGGGGTATGGTGGGAACAATTTTGCTGGCTATGTATCTACCGATGTTTAAAGTATTTGAATCATTAGGTTAAAGACCTAAAAATGAAGTATGTAAACTAAACCAAATTTCATACTTCATTTTTTATGCTTAACATTTTTATATTTGAGAAAGATATGACTTTACAAAAATCTGTTTATGAAACCAGTTTAGCTGAGTATAGCAATCATTTATCAGCGATCGCTCTCCTCAAACAACATCGTCCCTATTTGGAGATGATTCCTAGTCTCCGTCGGCCTGCTGAAAGTGTCATTACTATCACTCTACCCATTGTCCGTATCCGTAATCTAGAAACTAAAACCTCACAAACCACCAGTTTACCCTGTGATATTGCTATTATCATGTGTGACCCGGAATGGAAAATTAAAACCGGTGTGGAGATTTTAGTTTTTATTCATCGTCCCCATGAAGACTTTTCTGATTTATTGGGAAGATGGAGAAAAAGCCAAGTTTACTTAGATAAAGAATATGAATGGATTATGCACCCTCGTCACAGTCATATTTTGAGTGAAGGTACTAATACCATTTATCCTCTGTTTGTAGTTTTTAATCAAACATCAGAACGGATTCAAAGAGGTTTGGTAGGTGCGGATTTACCTTTTGTCAAGCAAACACCGATAACCTTGGAAGAGCAAGAATACCAAGTATCTTATCAAGAAAATGCCGAAAACCCATAAAGGTGTATCTGATTTTAGCTACCTTTTTTGACAATGTGTGATTAATCTAGACTAATTATTGTATCCTAAATAAAAACTTAGTAAATTCAGTGAGTGGTCATCTCAATATGGGTCAAATCACCCAGTTTTATTACACAGCACAGCACAAACCAAACCAACTAATTTATGGTAGCGGTCAAACCGCAGTAATTACAGGATGGATGGTAAAACAAGCTGTAGCGAAACATCTACAATCAAATGAATATGCTGTAATTGGACAGTTATACTCACCCACTAGAGGTATCAACTTACTAATTCGCAATTTATTACTAAATCCTCATGTGCGGTATTTAGTCATTCTCAACGCTACCAAAGAAGATAAAAATGCCGGTGCTTGTCAATGTTTAAGTGATTTCTTCCGTCATGGTGTGGAAGAAAGTATTAGTGATGCGGGGCGAAAATCTTGGGTAATTCGTTCTCAAGTTGTTGGTTATATTGATATTGATATTGATATAAATACCTTGGAAAAATTACGCCATTCTGTAGAAATTCAAGACGCTACATCAATTTCTGATGCTGTTGAAAAAATTCAATATTACGCCCAAAAAGAAACAGTTGTACCTTGGGGAACACCTGTAGAATTTCCCATGACTACAGTTGAACCAACAGTTTTACCAGGAACACGCTATGGACATAGAATTGAAGGTAAAACAATTGCTGAAACCTGGGTAAAAATCATTCATAGAATTAAAACCACTGGCACAATTAGACCAACTGGTTATGATGGTAAATGGCAAGAATTGATAGATTTAATGGCAGTTGTTACCGACGAACCTGATGATTTCTATTTTCCTGAACCCAATTATTTACCAATTGATAGAAGTTTTCTAGAAGAGTATATTTCGCAAATTTTAGATGATGCACCCAACCGAGAAGGGGTAAAATATACCTATGGGCAACGGTTACGTTCTTGGTTTGGAAGAGATCAAATTGAAAAGGTAATTGACAAATTAGCAAAAGATATTGATTCCGCAAGGGCTGTAATGTCCTTATGGGATGCTAGTCAAGATGATAATGATAATCCACCTTGTCTTAATCATATTTGGGTGAGAATAGTGGATCATGAACTATCTTTAACTGCCACTTTTCGCAGTAATGATATGTTTTCAGCTTGGCCAGCAAATGCAATGGGATTAAGGGCTTTACAAAAATATGTTTATAATTCTTTAGTTAAAAAAACTGATCATAAATTAAAAATGGGAGCATTAATTACCATGAGTCAAAGCGCCCACATTTATGATGATTGTTTTGAAAATGTCGCTAATGTCATTTCATCTCAATATCCTAAAATATCTCAGCAAAAAGACTATTTTGATCCTGCTGGTAGTTTTATTATTACCATCCAGAATAATCAAATTATTGTCGAACATACAACTCCTGGTTCTGGAGAAGTAGTTAATTGTTATTCTGGTAAATCTGCACATAAACTTTCCCAGCAAATATTCACAGATTGTCCTGGTTTACAAGTTTCTCATGCAATGTATTTAGGTGTGGAATTGCAAAAAGCGGAAATGGCTTTGTCTCTGGGAAAAGATTTTATGTATGAGCAGGATAAGTTACTAAAACTACAATAAAATATGCTATCGTTTTACTGTAATCATGCCTAAAATTTTTGTTTGAACAGTTAGAGGTACTATTATTATGGCTGTACTTAGCAATATTGATATTGAGAAGGAATTAGTAAACGGCAATATCTCAATATTTCCTTTTAGTACGAATAACCTTAAAGCCGCAAGTTATAATTTAACAGCTAGTCATCTAGCATGGAAAATTCCTGAACAAGATGGCGATACTTTTGCTACTATTTATGATGGATGTGATAAACTTATTATTCCTGGCAAATCAACTGTTTTAATCGTAACAAATGAAACTATTTGGATTTCTGAAAGAATAGCTGGAACTTATCATTCAAAGGTTAGGTTAGTTTCAGAAGGTACAGGTCATATTGGTACTACATTAGATCCTGGATATCTGGGAGTTTCCGTGATAACTATTCATAATCATACTAAAAAAAATATAGAGCTAGAGACAGGAAAAACTACTTTTGCATCTCTAATGTTTCAATTTGTCAGAACAAAATCTGAACCTGAAGAACATGATAATAATCCTGGAAGACCAGATATTTTAAATAGGGTAGGTCTTACTAATAAAGAGGAAGAGTGGCTATATGAACAATTCAGAAACTCTAAAGTACACTTGCGGAAAAAATTAGAATCTTCTCAAGAGTTTCAAGATTTAGTAGATAAATCTAAAAAGAATAAAATTGATTTTTCTGTTTTATTTCCTTATATTGCTTATGCTATATTTATCATAGCTGGTTCATATTTAGGAGGATTTCTATTAAATAATTCAACCGAATTCAGTAATAAATCTTGGTATTCAACAGCTAACTTTCTTGCAGACAAAGGGACTAATGGCATTACTGGAGCATTGATATTACAATTAATTAAAGATATTCAGAAAATAACTAAGCAATCATAAAGGAAATATAATGAATCTGAAAATACTAAAATTACATGAATCAGCAACTATTCCCAAATATGAACACCCGAATGATGCAGGATTAGACTTAATATCTATTGATGAATTAGAACTTCCGGCTGGAGAAAGCAAATTAATTCATACGGGTATATCCATACAATTACCACCAGGAACTGAGGCTCAAATTCGTCCTAGAAGTGGTTTAGCTCTTAAGCACCAAATTACGGTTTTGAATACTCCAGGTACAATAGACGAAGGTTATCGAGGAGAAATAGGTGTAATTTTAATAAATCATGGAAAAGAACCTTTTAAAATATCAAAAGGAATGAAAATTGCTCAGATGGTTATTGCACCAGTAATTCGTGTTGAAATTGAAGAAGTTGATAGCTTAAGTGATACATCTAGGGGAACTGGTGGTTTTGGTTCAACGGGAATTACTGCAAATAAGTAGGTCGTGCGAAAAATATCACTGTAGGTAGCAAAAGAGAATATACTTTTACTAATTGCTAACTATAGCTACTAAAATTTTGACTAATTCAGTTAATTCTTCAGGAACTCGATATAATTTTATGTCTTCAATTATTTCTTTTTCCTGACGTTTATAGATAGCAAATCGCCAATCTTCTCCAGTAGTTACTGCTCCATAAAGCATAGTTTTATCTGAATTTATCCATTGGTCAAGAGCAATCAATTCCACAGCTAATTGTGTAAATCCTCTACTCAAATCCGCTTGTTTAGCTTCAATAACTAATAAACTTTCACTTTTATTAATGTAATAATCTAAACTACCTTTTAATTGGTCACTGACGCTAATAGGATATTCAATATTCAATTGAGTTTCTGTAATTTCACAAACTTCTAAAAGAATCGGCGCTATAATTGCTTGTTTACGAGCATCTTCACTGAGTAATTTGACCCGTTGGAGGTTACGTTCAATTACTCGGTGCAATTCTTTAATATAGCGCGGTGTTGATTCCGTAGTTGGTAACTTTAGCCTTTCACGTTGATAAACACAACCAAGTTCTGCCAAAATATCCTCTGGAGAAAATGGTAATTCAAAGTATTTACTAAAAGTATAACTTTGACCTGGCTGAATAATTCGGGAGCGACTCATAATATCATCTCCGTTTAAAGCACCATTATATCTATTTTGGACTGGGAACAGGAAAATGATTTATTGTTCAAATTTAAATTCTAGCTATTGTAACCATTTCTAACTGATCTTGGTATTTACCTCGACGAGTTTCATAACTAACAGCACAGGGTTCACCCTCTAAAAACAGCAATTGCACCACACCCTCATTAGCATAAATACGACAGTCAGCACTGGAAGAATTAGAGAATTCCAAAGTGAGATGTCCTCGCCAAGCCGCTTCCGCAGGAGTTAAGTTGGCTATTATACCACATCTTGCGTAAGTAGATTTACCGATACAGATCGCTGTAATATTGGCTGGAACTTCCAGTTTTTCTAAAGCCACACCCAAACCATAGGAATGAGCAGGTAAGATAAAATAGCTACCACTTTCATCCGTATGTAATTGAGTGGACTCTAAATTTTGGGGATTAAAGTTTTTAGGATCAATGACAGTACCAGGAATATGGCGAAAAATCCGAAATTCCGAGCCAGAAAGCCGGATATCATAGCCGTAAGAAGAAAGTCCGTAACTAATTACAGGTTGCGGAAGCTGAGATGAATCAGGTTGCAATTTACGAATTAAACTAGACTCAAAAGGCGAAATCATACCTTTTTGAGCCATTTCGGTAATCCAAAGATCGTTTTTAATCACAATTTAACGGTTAATTCAAACAGAATTACTAGCATACCGTAAACAAAGCCCTCTGTCTTAAGGTTGATGACTGCGACGAATTTCTGTAATTTGATCTGCTACATCTAAAAGAGACTGGGGCATCTGAGAACCTGTGAGGATAATATCAACATGAGGGGGACGGTGAGACAGAAACTCTAACACCTCGGTTTCTGGAATTAAACCGAAATTAATCGCTAAACTCAACTCATCTAATACCAATAAAGAATACTTACCTTCATTAACTACCTTTTGAGTATGTTGCCAAAGTTGTTGCAAAGCTAGATTTTCCGCTGCGTCTAAATCGGAATTATCAATACAACGGGGCAAATCACAGCGAATCCAATCTAAATGTTGTCCCATTTGGGTGGGTCGTTCATGTCCTTGACGAATCCCACCTTTGAGGAATTGGACTATTAATACTGGTGTACCTTGTCCAGCAATTCTCAGTGCTTGTGCCATCACGCTGGTAAAAAAGCTCCGCTGGGGGCTAGTGAAAACTTGTACCAGTCCTTCTACGGAATATGGTAAGCTGAGGGTTGAATTTAGACCTGGGGTTTCTAATTGGGCAACCATAAGAGGGTGTTTGAAAACTCACTATAAATTTAATGACTTACATTTAAGGGTAAATCTTTGCTAATTGCAAAACATATAGTTATCATACAGCAGTATTTGCAAGGAAAACAGCCTTGATATTTCGCTTTAACTTTCGCACTGATTTGGAGATATTTTTTCCACAAATGATTTAGGATTGCTATAACAAAAGATACTTCAACAATAGTGAATTTTATATAAGAGGATTACGTTGTGATGAGATTGGTAGTTTTGGGAGGTTCAGGGGCTGGGAAAAGCACTCAAGCACAAAGGCTGGGGAAGTTTTTTAATGTTCCTTTGGTTTCTACTGGTGAAACTTTACGAGAAGCGATATATGGAAACAATCAGGATAATACATACGATGAATTAAATGATTTAGTTATCGAAGCTAAACCTTATTTGGAACAGGGAGAATTAGTTCCAGATGAAATGATGATTGAATTTATTAAAGTCCGTCTTAAGCAACCTGATGTAAATAATGGTTGGATTTTAGAGGGTTATCCCCGGACTGCTTTTCAATGTGAAGAATTGGATTTTTTGTTGGAAGATTTAGGACAAAATCTCGATTGGGCAATTTATCTACAAGTTTCCGCAGCAGTTATGGTTAGTCGTTCTGTGGGGCGTTTACTTCCTGATGATCAACTGGAAATTGTCCAGCGTCGGGTAGAGTTATTTTACGATCGCACTATCCCCATTTTAGAATACTACGATCGCCGTCATCGCCTCTTAACTATTAATGGTGATCAGTCCCCAGAACAAGTACAGCAAAATATTTTGACTTTATTAGGGTGATTGGTAATGGGTAATTGGTAATTGGTAATTGGTAATAAATAGTTTTATTGCTACTACTCAGTTATTCTATAAGGCAGTAAGCAAAATTCAAAAGGCAATTTCCATGACTTGGCAACGTCCTGACGGGAGAACCCCTGGTGAACTCCGTCCCCATAGTTTTTATCCTAATTTCACTCGCTTTGCACCTGGTTCTGTTTTAGCGAAAGCTGGTGATACTCAGGTTCTGTGTACGGTTAGTGTGGCGGAAGGAGTGCCTAAATTTTTGACTGGTAGTGGGAAGGGTTGGTTAACTGCTGAATATAGAATGTTGCCTTCTGCTACCCAGAAACGCCAGGAACGGGAATTGATGAAATTGTCGGGCAGAACCCAGGAAATTCAACGTTTAATTGGGCGGAGTTTAAGGGCTGCGGTGGATTTTGAGGCATTGGGAGAACGAACCCTGACTGTGGATACAGATGTGCTGCAAGCTGACGCAGGAACGAGGACAATGGCAATTACGGGGGGTTTTGTGGCTTTGGCTTATGCTATTTCCCAATTATTGCACCAGGGGGTGATCGAGCGATCGCCTTTATGTGGACAAATAGCAGCAGTTTCTGTAGGCTTGTTGCAGGGTGAACCATTTTTGGATCTTAACTATGTTGAAGATGTAGCCGCAGATGTGGATTTTAACGTAGTCATGAACCATAAAATGAACATTATTGAAGTTCAGGGAACAGCGGAAGCGGGAAGTTTTAGTCGTCAGCAATTGAATCAAATGCTAGATTTTTCGGAACAAGGTATCCAGGAATTATTAACTGCTCAAAGAAATGCTATTAGTGATTGGAATACTCTATTTGTAGAAACTTAAATTTTCATAATTCCCTAGTAAAAAAATTTAATTAGTGGCCGTAAACTTGCAACCAAAAAGAAATTTAGCACAATCTTGGATAATTCGCTGTTTGTCAGTATTTCTGTTGTTCGGTCAAATTTTACTGCATTTCCTGCGCGGAAAAACTTACTATCGCAAGATATTAGAACATACAGTGACAGCAGGACCCGTTTCCCTCCCTCCAGTATTATTAGTTAGCGGTTTTGCGGGAATGATTTTTACAATTCAAACCGCTAGAGAATTAGTCAGATTTGGGGCTGTAGATACAGTTGGTGGTGTATTTGCTTTAGCATTTTGTCGAGAACTAGCGCCAATTTTAACAGCTAGTGTTATCGCCGGACAAGTCGGTTCAGCTTTTGCAGCGGAATTAGGAGCAATGCGGGTAACAGAGCAAATTGACGCTTTATATATGCTCAGAACAGACCCTATTGATTATCTTGTCCTACCCAGAGTCATTGCTTGCTGTTTAATGATGCCTGTAATGATGATTTTTGCTGTAGTTACAGGTGTTATGGGTGGTGCTTTTGCGGCTATGCAATTTTATCAGGTTGTTCCTGAAACATTCTTAGAATCGGTGAGAAATTTTTTATTACCATCAGATATTCTGATTATTTTGCTGAAGGGGTTGATTTTTGGGGCTATAGTATCGGTTAATGGCTGTAGTTGGGGACTGACAACTCAAGGAGGCGCAAAGGAAGTGGGAGAATCAGCAACAACTTCTGTAGTAACTACTTGGGTGGCAATTTTCATTATGGATTTTATCTTGGCGTTACTACTGTTTGAGAAACCCTTGCTATAAGTATCGCAGGAGTCAGGAGGAAGAAGCAAAATTAATTGAACATTTTAAAATTAATCCCTAAACCGATAAATTATGTAGGGGCAAACCCCCTGTGGTTGCCATAAGAACGGGGTAGGCACGGGGGCGCTACCCCTACTTAAGTATTTATGGGATTTGTTTATCTATTACCTATTTATAGGATGATGATATTAGCACTTGTATGGTGTTGTTGCAGTCGTCAATAGGAAAAAAGCGTGTCAATTCAAGAACATAAAATTACAGTAGATTCTCTAGAATGGTTTTATCGAGAAGCTGAACCAATTGGGAGAACTGATTTAATCCCTGTGTTATTTTTACACGGGATAGTTGCTCAAAGTTATAGTTGGAGAAATATTATACCTAGTTTAGCAGCACAGGGAAATAGAGCGATCGCACCTGACTGGATTGGTTGTGGATTTTCCGGTACACCAGAAAAACAGGATTTTGCTTATACTCCGGACGCATTTATCACCGCCTTAGCAGGATTTGTTCAAGCTTTAGAATTAGAAAAAGTTTCCCTAGTTGTTCAAGGTTTTTTAGGTTCAGTTGGCTTACAATACGCCCTTCGTTATCCTGAAAAAGTTGCTAATATTGCTATTTTAAATACACCCATTTCTACAGCAGCAAAATTACCTTGGAAAATCAAACAAATGGGTTTGCCTTTTGCAGGAGATATGATTACCCAAGATCCTTTATTAGTTGATAGAACCCTAGAAGGTGGAAGTCGTTATCGTGTTGAAGATCAAGATTTAGATATTTATAGAAAACCCTTTTTGAAAAGTTCTTCTCCTGGGAGAAGTCTCCTAGCAACAATTCGCAATTTCCAACTAGAAAAAGCCATGCTAGAAATAGAAAATGGGTTCAAAGAATGGCAACAACCTATTTTAGTCCAATGGGGCATGATTGATCCTTGGTTATCTGTAGATATGGCAGAAACTTTTGTAAAATCTGTACCCAATGGGGAAATAATCAAACTTAATAATGTTGGACATTATCCCCAAGAACATTATCATGAAGTGATTTTACAAGATTTACTCCCATTTGTTCGGCGTTCCCAATCGAATTAAAGATCAACCTGCATTTCTTATTCTCTGCTATCCTTCTTTCTTTCTCTAATGCTTAACCCAAATCTGGTTTTACATCTAACACCTTAACAAGTTTAGATCCACGACTTCTCAAAGAAGTCGTGGATCTGGGGCTGGTAATATATGGTAAAATTGAATTCAAAACCACACACAAAACATGGCTACAAAAATCCCCGTTACCGTCATCACAGGCTTCTTAGGAAGCGGTAAAACCAGCATTATCCGTCACCTCCTCCAAAACAACCAAGGACGACGCATAGCAGTATTAGTCAACGAATTTGGCGAACTGGGGATAGATGGAGAATTATTGAAATCTTGTCAAATTTGCCCCGAAGATGAAACAGAAGCAAATCCAGAAACCCAAAATAATAATATATTTGAACTAACAAACGGCTGTTTATGCTGCACCGTTCAAGAAGAATTCTACCCGACAATGCGGGAATTAATTAAACGTCGAGATAGTATTGATTATATTATCATTGAAACTTCTGGTTTAGCCTTACCAAAACCCTTAGTTAAAGCCTTTCGTTGGCAAGAAATCCGCAACGCTGCTACAGTAGATGCAGTAATTACAGTAGTAGATTGTGCCGCAGTTGCAGCGGGAACATTTGCCAGTGATTTAGATGCGATCGCAGCCCAACGTCAAGAAGATGATAGTCTAGAACATGAAACACCATTACAAGAATTGTTTGAAGATCAACTTGCTTGTGCTGATTTAGTAATTTTGAATAAAACTGATTTAGTTGATAGTGAAACCCAAGCGCAAGTTTTAGAATTAGTCAAGAAAGAATTACCTAGAGTTGTGAAAATTGTCTCTAGTGATTATGGTAAATTAGACCCATCTATATTATTAGGATTTGCAGCCGCAGTAGAAGATAATTTAGATGATCGTCCTAGTCATCATGACACAGAAGAAGACCATGATCATGATGATGAAATTAACTCAACTCACGTCATTTTAGACCGAACATTTGACCCCGAAAAGCTACAAGCAACATTAGAAAAACTGGCACAAGAACAAGAGATTTACCGAATTAAAGGATTTGTGGCTGTTGCTAATAAACCCATGCGTTTAGTTATGCAAGGTGTAGGAAATAGATTTGATAAATTTTATGATCGTCCTTGGAAATTAGAAGAAGCGAAACAAACGAGTTTAGTTTTTATCGGTCGTAATTTACAATCTTCAGCAATAGAATCTCAATTAGTAGCTTTGTAATATATTAGCATTCGGTAGGGGTTTAGCACTGCTAAACCCTTACAGAAATCAGGAGTAAAACCATTTAGTGTTTGAGGTTTAATTGAAAATATGAATATCACAGATTTATTTAACGTTGCTAATCTTTTTGTTTTGCCTTTTTGGGCTTTGATGATTTTGTTACCTAACTGGAATGTCACCCGCAAGGTAATGGAATCATATCTACCTTTTGTGGTTTTAGCTGGTGCATATTTGTACTTGTTTGTCGTCAGCATTACTCCCGAAAACGCCGCAGCTTTATCAAATCCTCAATTAGCAGATATAGCCAGGTTTTTTAGTGATGAAACGGCTGCTGCTACAGGTTGGATTCACTTTTTAGTAATGGATTTATTTGTGGGAAGATGGATTTATTGGGAAGGACAAAAAACCGGAATTTGGACAATTCACTCGATAGCTTTGTGTTTATTTGCAGGTCCTTTAGGTGTCCTTTCTCATATTTTCACATATTGGATTACTAAAGCCTTTTCTAAAGGTTCTGAAGGGGTGACAGAAAAAGCTGCTGTGAATTAAATTAATGTAGGGGTTTAGCATTGCTAAACCCTCCTGAATTATGCTGTAATTAATATTAAGCTGCTACAGATTCTCTTTCTCTAAATTTGGCATCTAACCAACAGCGTGGTAATTTTTCCCCAGAGGGAAATACCAGTTCTTCCTTTTGATAAATGTCCGTTTCCTGTTCTTCTTGTCCTTCTTGATCTTGGGCGTGAACGATTTTACTAGTGGGGTCTAATAGTTCTTGAACATCAACTATTTTCACCAAATCGCGGCTATCTTTGATTTGTAAAAACATATTGATCAACCTCCATTATTTGAAATGTGTAAATCTGTCAATGGGAAGAAAATGAAGATTACATTTCCCGTTGATATTTTTCAACAATATCTACTAAGGTAACTTGACATTGCAAGGGCAATAAATTAATTAAAGATATTTCATTTCTGCCACCACCAACTTTCACGGTGATAGATTCTAAAGCGGCAATTACTTTTTCTTCATTAACGCCTTTAGAAGTAATTAAAGGATACAGTTTTTCAGCAACAATATGATGCAATTTGGCATCGGCTAAATAAAGATGCCATTTTGCAATATCTATATAAACACTTTCACCAATTTCGGCAGCTAGGGTTTCCAGTAATTCTGTAGTATTAGTTTTAGCCATAAATATAACCTCATTGTTAGTAATATTGGGATGTCTGATTCCATTTCACATTATTACTCAATTAGCTAGACTTTAGCTACTACTACAGGCAAGAATTCCCTAGCTAGATTGTCTTTCTTTAGGTAGATTTTGGTGGAGTTTGGTCGTAATTAGCGATCGCACCAATGTAAATTAGATGCAGCAGCAATACTCCTACCCAACCAATTGTTACCCCAGGAAGCCATTCCCAGGCAGTAGTTTTCAAAATGTGGAAAAACCACAACCCAGAAGTGACAGTTGCACAAATACCGACATGAACAGCGAAATTCATGCGATCATCTAGTTTACGGAAATCTGGATCTTTGCGATCTGGTTTGCGAGGCCAACGAGGAGGCATAAATATAAATGTTTGTAACAGCAGTTAACGCACCTTATACATTGTAAGGTTTTTGGTGTTGACTGTCTCAAAATTCGCAAATAATTTCCCCCATCTGGGGATGAAAAATGTTGCTAGGATGCCCCAGATGGTAATATGTTCTATCAACTCTGCACAGTTGATTCTGCATAGCTAGTGGGGGCAAATTCGCTGCCTCTGGCACTAGGTACTAAAGTCCAACCTGCTTTCAAGAGTTTTTGATAAGTGGCCCAACCCTTAGAACCGCGAGGAATGCGATAGTCTGGAACTGAAAATTGCGGAAAAGCTGTGTAAGGTCGCCAAGGTTGTCCAGGTGCAATTTGCAAGTGTAAAATCTTTTCATCATCGCCGCTAGACTTAGATAACCAGCACATTTGTCGAAGCATAATGAACTCCTTGATTGTTTAGCTGAAATATCACAAGGACGCTAACTGCGGATATTTAGTGGTGTGGGAAACTGTTGTCAAAGTGTTTTTTATTCCCAATCTAAAATTCCGAATTAGTATGACATATTTTGATCATGTCATACTGATACCAAATTCAGATGAAGCTACATAGGATCAGATTTCTAGAATCATTGACCGCAGATAAACGCAGATAAACGCGGATAAGGACGGATGAATTCATGGATTTTATGATTCTGTGCAGTCTCACATCAAATTGGTATGAATTGTGATAGAGTTGTTTTGACCTTATATTTAAGGTAATAAAGATTATTCTTGTCGGGTAAATTATTTAGGAAGACAAACTCCTGTAGGTTGCTGTTTATGAAGATGGTAAGAGGCGCAAGAAATGGTTTTTTGATTCTTGATGTTTCTTACTATGTGAATATTTTTATCATGTTATCTACAATTACTAAAATTGTATGTATCTATAGTTACGATTTTACAAAAATTATTAAAAATTCATGGACAACGGAATTCACAAGTTAGGAATGATGACTCAGAATGCTTGTCAAATCAGCATTCAAAAGATTTAAGCTTTTTTGAAAATGATCAACCATCACCGTTATAATTTAAGATGGTTATATATTGGTATTCCTATTGATATAGATAAGCAAAAATTATGAATAAACCAGTTATTTGGATCAATGGAGATTGTCTGAGTCCCCACAACCCTGCATTTCAAGAATATCCCCAAGCCCCAGCAATTTGGGTTTGGGATGATGCTTTAATTACAGAATGGCAAATTAGCCTCAAACGTCTGACTTTCATTTATGAATGTTTGCTAGAATTACCTGTGGAAATTCACCGGGGAAATGTGGCAGAAGAAGTTTTAGCTTTTGCAAAGGAATATAATACTAATTTAGTTGTAACTACAGATAGTCCTAGCCCCAGGTTTGATGATATTTGTCATCAAATAGAACAGTCTGTCAAGTTGGAAGTTTTTGCTGTAGAACCGTTTTTTGAATATGACGGATATATTGATTTAAAGCGGTTTTCCCGTTATTGGAAAGTAGCAGAAAAATATGTTTTTCAATAAGAAAATAAATGTAATTTATAGCGATTTGTAAAATGACAACTAAACTTACTGACGTTCAAAATCTTCTCTCAGATTTAATCTCCCGTTATTCTTCACGTGTGGATTATTTAATGATTCGCTTGGAAGAAGCTGAGGGAACAGATATTGTTTTGCGTGGTGATAAAGTGGAAACTCTCAGCGAGGGGATTTCCATTGGTGGTCATGTTCGCACTTGTTATAAAGGTGGCTGGGGATTAAGTAGTTTTAATAAATTAGCAACCATTGAAGAACGCATAGAAGAGGCGATCGCCGCAGCCCGGATAGTGGGTGATGAAGAAACCATACTTGCAGCGATTGATCCCGTGCAAGCTGTATGTAAATTACCTCTATTGGGTACTGATCCCCGTCAGGTTTCGCTAAAGCAGAAAAAGCAATTATGCGATCGCTATACGGACCTTTTGAAAACAGTTGATCATCGAATTACTACCACCTCAGTTCATTATAGTGACAGTACCCAAAGAGTAATTATTGTCACCTCTGAAGGAACTTTCATTGATCAATCTTGGGTAGATATGGAAATGCGCTTTGCAGCCACAGCCAGGAATGGAGACACTGTGCAAACTGGTAGAGAAACTACTGGTTCTCGCAAGGCTTACGAAGATTTAACTAATTTAGATACACAAGTTAAAGGTGCGGCAGAAAGAGCAGTTACGTCTTTATCTTTACCATCTGTTAAGGGTAATACTTACACCGTCGTTATTGATCCCATTCTCAGCGGTTTGTTTGTGCATGAAGCCTTTGGACATCTTTCGGAAGCAGATATGGCCTATGAAAACCCTGATATTCTCGAAGTTATGACTTTAGGAAGACGTTTTGGACCCGAAGAACTGCAAATATTTGATGGCGCTGCACCCCAAGGACATCGCGGTAGTTATTTTTACGATGATGAAGGTACACCGGCGACAACAACCCAATTAATTGAAGATGGTGTATTAGTTGGTAGACTCCATTCCCGTGAAACTGCTGGTAAATTAGACGAGAAACCCACAGGTAATGCTCGTTGTCTCAATTATCACTATTCTCCCATTGTGAGAATGACAAATACTTGGATTGAACGGGGGAAAACCCCAGTCGCGGATTTATTTACTGGGATTAAAGAAGGTGTTTTTGCCCAAAATTGGTTAGGGGGAATGACGAACGGGGAAATGTTCACTTTCAGTGCTGGGGAAGCTTGGATGATTAGAAATGGCAAAATTGCTGAACCTGTAAAAGATGTCACCCTTTCCGGTAATGTTTTTCAAACCCTCGCCGATATTGAAGCCATTGGTGATGATTTTTACTGGGATGAATCCGGGGGTTGTGGTAAAGGTGGACAAAATGGTTTACCCGTCGGTTGCGGTGGTCCCAGTTTACGTATTCGGGATGTTGTGGTGGGAGGAGAAAGTGGAGAATAGTTCTTCCTTGTCAAGATTGAGCATAACATATTTTTCTGTGCAAGTCAATAGCCTCAACCCATAAACAGCAATTCTCATTTTAAGATGTCATGACATCGCTTAAAAGTCAGAAACGCGGATTATACGGATTAAAAGATGGCGCGGATTAGGTTGTTTGCTATGATAAGAGTTACTAAAATCCGTGAAATCAGTGCAATCCGTCTAATCCGTGATTCAGACCTTATTTTATTTTTGGGGACTTATGGGAGATGTTTAGGAAGAAAGAATCAAATTTAGTACATTTAACTCTTGAGAATTTAATAGGTACTTTTCTGTAAATATTTTGTTTCTGATTTCTTCTAAGCTATAACTTCTAAATACCACAAAGGGAAATTCTTTGTAATGATGACCAATTGGTAAAATGTTACCGACAGGATATAATGAGCGAATGTAGGTAGATAAAATATCTTTAAATCTTTGTTCCTCCGGTTCTTCTGAATTATTTTCAAAATATTTCTTCATGACTTCCCCGCTAATAAATGCAAATAATGGTAAAGCATAATATTGATCAATATGATGACTTTTTTGGATATAATTCTGGGTTTTTTCAGGTGCATTTATTAGCATTTCTACTAATTCTATAGCATTCTTAACCGCAGAGGTGAGACTTTCGGGATAAGTTTGACTTCTACTAATAGTTTTTAAATTATTCCATAATTCTGCATTTGCATATTTTTGAATATCTAATAATCGCATTTGATAAGATTCTTGGATATTTGGACTGGGTACTATCAATAAACCACCACTAATATAACCTAATTCTAGGGGTTTAAAATCAAGTAATTGATCCAAGGTTTGAGAAACTTCTAAAAATTTATTGTTGAAATTTTCTCTAATCGTTAAATAACTTTCTTCCGTATTTTGAGATACCAGAAAATCACCTTCTCCCATCAATAATTCTAAATTTGTATAAGCTTGTTTTAATAATATGTGACTTTTATTGATATTATATTCTCTCTTGAGTTGTTTGATAAGATGTTCGATTTGACTGGAAAAACTTTCTCCAGCAGCTAAAACCGATTTTCCTCCAATGGGGATAATTAGATAATTTTTCCTTCCTATTTTACCATAACCTTGAATTCTTGTCATGATAGAAGCTTTGAGAATTAACAGGAGATTTAATAAACTCAAACAATTTTCTTTTCTAGATAAGTAGGTAAACCGAAAAATTTAAAGGTATGTGACGAAATGTAAATTCAATGAATGCCTTACAAATAGGTTGTTTTACGGGTTTCACAAAACTAAACATATATTGGTTTTATTATGTTTACCTACTTATTTCTGGGTTATCTTGATAATAAAGAGAACGTTCAGCTAAATAGAAAGTTAAATATTTATCCTGATTATCTATGATATCATTTCCCCGTCCTCGATAAATCACCTGAATGATTTCCATCAGGTTTTTCTCAATTTCAAATTTGGGGATTTCGACTAATATATGTCTAGCTTTGGGAAATGATAAACCGCGACTTCCTGAAGCTGTCATAAAAACAACTTTGGCGCTTTCTTGATATTTTTTTATTTCTTGTTTTTCATATTCAGAGATGTTTGCGTGTATTTCTAGGTAATGGATATATTTTGTAAAGTTGTCTTTCCCTAACTCAGATTTAATTTTATCAATAAATTCTGATAACTTGGATTTATCTTGGATGTAAACTATAAATTGTTCAACATCGGATTTTTGCAAGAGAATTTGAATTTCTTTGAAAATTTCCTCTTGAGATATTTTCTTTAGATCGGATTCATCTATTAATTTTATTTTATCTGTAACCCGACAAGATTCAATTATAATCTGATAATTAATAGTTAAACTTCTGGCTGGATAGGTGTTAGTATTAATAATGATTGCTGGTAAATTATTAAATGTGAAAGATTCTACAGATAAAGGTTGAATATTTGCTGCTGCTGTGCGAAAGTAAACTTTATTTGGTTCGGGGGTAGTATCTTCTAAGTGTTGACGAATGACATTTTTATCAACAATGGAAGCATCAGCAACGACGATTTTGGTATTGAAACCATTTTCTGGATTTGCTAACTGATAACGCTTCACTATTTTTTGAATCCCATCTAAAAATTCTACTCCTCCTTCATCTCCAGTAATTTCATCTATCATGATCAATAGATGTTTAATGCGATGAGAGATATTTCGCATTTTTTCAGGAAATACTTTATTTTCAGGGGTGCTGTATGCGTCACAAAAGATTTTTTCGAGATGATTGAGAGTATCACCATAGTCTGTTTTCTTTAATGACTGTGTAGAAGTAGTAGCAATAATTTGGTTATATTGTTCAGAACTAATCAGATTATATAAAGCTTCACAAATACTATTCAGAACTCCTTTGGTTTTTTGTCCAATATCTTGAAATGTATCATCGGTAATATGTTTGAATCTATCTTTACGTCGTGATTTTCTTTCTACGGTTTCACTGTTGAGAAAGTGAACATCCCCTAAACGAAAATCATTTTTATGTTGATTAGATGTATATGCAACTGATAGTTTACCACGATTATCTTGAATCAAATTACTGTGAGTATTGATAGCAAAAATTCTGTCATCAACTAATTTCCCCGTTTCTTGAGATTTAAATTTTTCAATGATGTCAAGATTGACTTGTTTGCGGGGACTGACGTAAAATAAAAGAAACCCTTCATCTTGATAGTTTTTGAGAAAATCAACAATAGCGGTAGTTTTTCCAATTCCAGGATTTCCAGTTAAGAAGATGTAAGTATGTTCAGAAAGAAGATATTTTTTAATTAGTTGATTATGTGCTTGTCGAAAATTGGGATTTCCGGTTAAACCTAAACTAGAAATTAATTCTGGTGGTACTGTGGCGACAGAGTTGAAAAAATCCGTGATTGTTTCTGTGTGACGCGGTAATATATTGATGGTATCGGGAGTTATTTCTAACAGCGATTTAACAAATTCTTCTCCTCTCTCAAAACTTTTGGATGCGTTACGTTTAATTTGTTGTAAAACTCGATAACGTGCGTTGGTAATTTCTTCTTCTCGATTATGATGTTTATAGATTTGATAACAAGTTTGCAGAATGTCTAGATTATCTGCTTGAATAGAGATGGTGTTAAATGAGCGATCGCTATATCCGACAGCATTACATACCAACTTTGATATATTGGGGATAATTGTCGTTTTTTCTAGAAACTGACAGAAACTATAAATATAACTACCAGCTTGAATTAATTTCGCACTTTCCTTATCCTTAGCTTTAAAAGCTGTAAAATATTCCTTTAAACTTGGGGAAAAATCTAAGCCTAAAGATTCGGTATCAATACGCAAGCTGGAAAATACGCTTTTAGAACGAATATAGCTGACATCTCGCAGTAACAAGCGGCGAATAATTTCCACATAGTCAATATTTTGGATGTCTTCGTCAGTGTGAATAGAAAACACGGATAAATCGAGACATAAAACCCGGTAGTTATTTCTATATTTCAGCAATATTAAACTATCAGCGTTAAGAAAATCACCTCTACCTTTATATATATCAATATCTTGAGAAGTAATTTCTAAATTCTCCAACTGCGAAAGCACATCTTTAAACCATTGTTTTTCATTTATCTCATGAGTACCAATACTATTATCACCATTAAACCGACATTGATAATATAAAATTTCTAAATGTCGAAATTTTGGTATTTCATCACATCCCAAAGATTTGAGATATTCTCGAAAGAAATTTAAACCAGATAAAAACCCTTTTTGAAGAAAAAATTGACACCAAGTTTCAGCTATTTCTCGTTCTAACTTACTAATGACTTTATCAACTATGCGTTTTTTGATTTTTGCAAATTTGATATTTTCCAGTTCATGACGATATAAATTACCAAAGCGATTTTTAAGATTATTTTTATGAATATAAGATAAGATTCCAATATTGAAACCTACTTCAAATAATCTTCCTAAATCATCTGCTATTTTTGCTGTCATCTTTTTTCCTCTGTAGGTTGGGTTGACGGATGTTACCCAACATGATTTAATGTTGATCAAAAGTTGGGTTGCGCTGTCGCTTAACCCAACCTACGAAGTTTGATTGTTTGTTTTCTCTGATAATATACCTTTGATGTGAGTTAAAAACGCGAGAGAATTAAAATTTACTGTAATTCTACCATGTTGAAATATCGCAGCTTGACTAACTGATTCATCTCCAATTAAATTTTGATATGGATCTAACTTTAATTGAACATCTCTCGATTTTTCATAGCGGGAAAAATGAAATAAGGTTAAACATTGCAAAATTTCATTTTTTAATTGACTGTTATCATATATTAATCCTTCTCGAATATCTTTATCATCTAAAATTGTTTCATCGTAAATATTTAATAATGTCGCATAAGACATAACTCCATTATATTTACTATCTCCAGGAAGTGAAAATCCATTAAAAAGGTTGAAAAAAATCACAGATTGTTTATTTTTGTCCTCTGCTAAGTTAGTTACTTCTAGGGTATCCTGAATATATAATGATGTTGACTTTTTACCGGAAAGTTTGACAGCGTAGTATTTATCAAAAAACATGGGATAAATTTTGATATCATGTCTTTCTTTTTTTAATGCTTTAATCACGTTTTCCGACATGAAAAATAATTCTGCGTTTTTTTCAGATTGGGTAATATGTAATGTGCTGCTGTAGGGAACTTTCGCTATATAAATAAAGTGTTTGTACCCTTTTTGATAAAGTTTATCTACATTATCAACCACAACTGTAGGATATTCATACATTTTTTGATGATCTTCAAAGTTTTGGGAGAAGGTTTTGAAAAGTTGAAATCTTACGCTTTGCGCTTCCATTTGTAAGGTAATAATTTCTCCCATGAGGTTAGATTTTTTCGTGGTTACTCCTTTTTTAGCATCACTTTCTCGACTGGAAACTACGATAATTGCAAGTTTATCCAAGGTTTCAAATTTAAACTTTTCATGACTATGTAATGTAAATTTTTTGGGAACAACTGAATACAAAGAACTGAGAACATTAGGAATTTTATATTTTACCTTATCAGGATTAGTAATCACTATCCCCTGTTCATTACTCAGAGACTCCTCCTTAAATATATGAGACAATACCTTGGTAAAGGAAACCATAAACTTTTCAATAGTTGCGGTTTCATCGGTTTTTTCTTTGAGGTGTATCCTTAATAAGGGAATAAATGGTTTTATTTGTTTTTCCAAGATGACGTGAAGACAAAGATAAGCAAGTAAACTATATGCAATTTTGTAAATAAATTCTTGATGCTTTTCTAGTTTGGGAGTTTCTAAACGATGGGGAAAAATTAACAAGTTCCGATGTTGTAAGTTTGCGGTGTAAAATTTTTTGCAGATTTCATTTTCATAAGGGAGAAATACTACTGGTAACATATTAATATTTTGAGGAATATCATATTCCATACTGAAGGTTTCTCGATCTTCAGTCTCTAAAAAATGAATTTCGCTAATAGTAATGTTTGCGGAAAGACTGACAAGTAAGTTTGTCTGTGTGCTGGGATTTCCTAAGTTAATATATTTTAAGCAATCTTTAAAATTTTCTCGCAACTTTTCTTTAAAGAATGTATCTCTTGTAGTAATTACGTCAATGTCATCTTCTAAAATACTCTGTTTTACGGAAATATGTACAGGATAATGTGTGGTAGAAAATGGTGTTTCTCTTTTGATTAAGTTTACTAAAACTTCTTTGAGTGTGTCTATTTTTTGCTGAACTTTAAATTTCTCGAAACCTTCCACCAATTTTCTGAATATTTGCTTCTTAGCTGCATCATTATTACCTTTTAATATTGATAATACAGTTGCAAATTTCTCAACTGGATCATAATCTAATTCTGCTTTTGGGTTATAGTTTGCTGCGTCTGGATCTTGACGTGATGCAAATATGAAATAATAGAGAAATGCGATTTTAAGAACTTTATTTACAAAAGTGAATCTTCTGGAATCATCTGCAATTTCTTTTTTATGTTCGTCACTATCTGGGTTCAAAAGATTGAGATTGCGTTCAAAAACGTTTTTACCTCCATCTGTTTGTACTTTTCCATCAAATTTTAACTTTAACCCAAAGGTAAATTCTATTTTTTCGCGCTTTGGATCTTCGTTTTCTCCTAAATAACCTTCAACGATGGGAATAATCGGTAATTTATCATAAGCTTCACTCCGAGAAAACATGGTTTGATAATTAACTGATATTCCCTCATAGCTAACTTGATATTCTCCATCTGCTTTGTTGGTATCGTTAATATAATCTTCTAATAGTTTCAATCTTCTAATTAGATCTTCTAAATATATTTTAGCTCTAAAGTTTTTATGACTGGCTTTTTCATCTAAATTTTCTAATAAAAATTCTAAATATTTAATTTGTGATAGTTTTTTGAGTTTACCTAGTGTTTCTTGGTTGACTAGGTTTTGTAATTTATAAATATCAGAGTTGGTATTTTCTTTGAGATTTTCTAAAATATATGCTAATTCTTGTCTATCGCTAGAATCAGAAAAGTTTATATCTATAAAATTATTAATTCCTGTTACTAATGCAGCGTAAAAATCACGAGGTTTATCTACGGAAATTGTTACTTTATGTGCTTTTAGAAGTTGTTTCTGTTTCCTGTTTTCGTCTTTTTTCAGTGTTAATCTTTGCTTTTCTAGTTGGGAAGATGGAGGAAAATCATAACTCAAGTCTAATTTAGATGGTTTTTTGGTGGTTTGAAATGTTTGTAAGTCGGTAAGTAGATGATTAATAAACTGAAATCTATCTATTGATTCATTACCTGGATTGTTTTGAATCGCTGTTGTTAAATGTTGCTGAATATAAGCTACAATTTCTTTAATTTTTTTGTCGAAAGAATCTTGAGAGTTAGCACTAAAATTTAGGGTAGCAGCACCAAGTAATCTTTCGTTCCCTAAAGGGTTTTCTGGATTTAATTTGATGACTTCATTAACTAGCTCATTAATATTAATAAATACCCGTTGATTATCTTTAGAAATGGTAAATATTTGCTTTTCTTTTAAAACCTGTAAGATTTTAGTTAACAAATCAGTATAATCTACATTAGCTAAGTCTGGATTTATTGCTATTTTGTTCATTTGCACCCTTAATACTTGTCTCTAAAATTACTTATTATAAATAATAATGCCTTGCGACTTGACAAGTCAAGATTTTGTAAATAAAAAAATAAACTATTAGATCCCCGACTTTTCCAAAAAGTCGGGGATCTGTTTAGACTAAAGCCGCTACCTTCCCCAACAACCCCTGAAACAACCGCAAACCATCGCTATTACCTAACGCCTTATCTGCTGCTCTTTCTGGATGTGGCATCATGCCCAAAACATTGCCTTGAAGATTACAAATCCCCGCAATGTTGTTGAGTGAACCGTTGGGATTTTCTTGATAACGAAATAAAACTTGTCCGTTAGCTTCGATTTCTGCTAAAGTGGTTTCGTTACTGTAAAATCGCCCCTCTCCGTGTGCAATGGGTAAAGTGATAACTTCCCCTTCCGCATAACCTTGAGTCCAAGGTAAATTATTACGCTCAACTTTCAAGGGAGAGCGATCGCATATAAAGTGCAAATCCTGATTTCTCGCCAATGCCCCAGGTAATAAACCAGCTTCAGTTAATACCTGAAATCCGTTACAAATACCGATGACAAATTTACCTTGCCGTGCATGGTTGATAACTTGTTGCATCACAGGAGAAAAGCGAGCGATCGCACCACAACGCAAATAATCCCCATAACTAAAGCCACCGGGGACAATGATCACATCTATATCACTAATATCCGTCTCTTGATGCCAAATCATCCGCGTTGATTGTCCTAGCAAATCTCTAGTCACATAGGCAACGTCGCGATCGCAATTAGAACCTGGAAAAACTAAAATACCGAATTTCATTGTTTGTCAGTTGTCAGTTGTCAGTTGTTCTTTGTCAGGGAATAGGCAAAAGGTAAGAATTTTCACAATTACCGATTACCAATTACCAATTACCAATTAGCAGTTTCAAAATACGCCAGTTTGTGATTCTACCTCAATCAAGTCAAAGCGATAATTTTCGATGACCGGATTAGATAACATTTGGTCACAGATTTGATTTAAGTCTCGACGCGCTTTCATCTCATCAGGTGCGGTAATGGTTAACTCAATGTACTTACCAATTCTCACCTGTTCCACGTTGTCGTATCCCATTTGTTTGAGGCCAGATTGTACAGCCACACCAGCAGGATCTAAAACTGATGTTCTCAGAGTCACGAAAATTTTAGCTAAATATTTTATTTGCACAGGCTTTTTGCTGAATGCTGCGATCGCTATCCTATAACTTTTATGGTCTAACTGAGTGAAAATATAATCAGGAGTAGAAGTAATTCATGAATTTACCCTACCATAGATACAAATTTAACAAACATTTATGAGAGCCATACATACCCGTAGTCAAGAACGGATTTTAAACCTGTTACAAAATCTTAAACAAGGCATTTCCGCCCAAGAAATTTACATAGAACTACGTAATCTCAACCAAAGCATGGGTTTAGCAACAGTTTATCGTTCCTTGGATGCTCTCAAATTAGAAGGCTTAGTGCAAGTGCGAACTTTGGCAAATGGTGAAGCCCTTTATAGCCTAATACAGCAGGACAAGCATCATCTAACTTGCCTACAATGTGGTTTTTCTATCCCTATTCATCAATGTCCTGTCCATGAACTCGAAAACCAATTACAAACCAGTCATCAATTTAAAGTGTTTTATCACACTCTAGAATTTTTTGGACTATGTACAAAATGTCAAGCTAAGGCTTAGGGATGAAAGAAGGAGTCAGGAGTCACTTTAAAATCAGCATTAAACACCCTGTCAGCTTTTTTCTTGATGTGTGATAGTTAGGTTGCGGAAAATGGGTTCCATGACTGTTTGAATTTTTTGAGGATCAGGTTTTTTCCCACCCATTAAATCACCAAAATATACACAAGCAGCCTCACCTAAAGCCCAAGTATAAGCACCTGCCCAAGAAGCTGCGATCGCACTACCAAAACCGGGGATAAATTTAATTAATTCCCGTGACACTGCCTGGGCAATAAAACCACCTGCTATAGTGCTAACAATGCCCCCAGCTTGAGATGGTGTTACAGTCTGTCCATATAATTTACCCAACAATCCCACCATTGATACTTGTAATGCCGTTAAAACAGGCATGGTAGCAAAAGGTAAAGGAACTGCCGCCAGAGTTGCAGCCATAATTGAAAAAGGCAAAATGTAGCGTCTGCCAGCATCTCGATAAATAGTACCTAATTTTTCGCCAGCTTGTTGATCTAATAATTGATAAATTGCCTTCGATTCTGCTTCTGGAAGAAGTTCAACTAAATTATCTCGCAGTGCTTCTAAACCGTAAAATACCGGGAAATAATCATCCTCTTCTAAAGTGAAATCAATTAAAATTGCCCGATTATATAAACCTAAAAAGTTTTCTTTGATAGCTATAAATGCCCGATTTAAGTCTAGATAATCTGGAGGATAATTAGGATGATTGGCAATTTCTGGCGGATAAACTTCATGTAAGCAAGTTACCACCAATAAACAGGGAATATTAGGATATTGCTGCCGTAATTTCTGGGCAATTTGTCGCAGAGTATCAGTGGCAAAATCGTTAATTTTAACAGTAATAATCAAAACTCTAGCCTTAGTTGTTTCCTGTTGTAAATCACCGATTAATTCCTGAATAATTGTTTCAGTATCTTGACTGACATCTCCCAAACCTACCGTATCTGTAAAAATCAGCAATGGTAAATCCTGGGAAGGATATGCGTAACGTTGAGTATTTTGGGTATGGGGACGAAAACCTTGACCAATAATCTCCGCAGACACCCCAGTTAAACCCCTAACAATTGAACTTTTACCTGCTTGGGGTTTTCCTAAAAGTAAGGCTTCTGTCGTTGGTAATTCAGCGCGAATGGATTCAAGAATTTCCGCAACTTGAGTATCACTAACGCTAAACCATTGTTCTACAGTTTGTGTAACTTGTTCGACTGGTAAAATTTGAGTTAATTTATCGGTAGCTTGATTAAAAGCCCCTGTAACCTTTTTTTTCCAAGAATTATCATTACCTTGTTCAGTCATAAATTCCACTCCCTATAATTAATTGGATAGAGAATATTTTTAGAAACCCAACAGAGGGCGGGGTTTCCCCGCCCCTACCTGCCCATTTCTAAAATCTTACTGGCGACTGGTTCTATTACCGGAGTTACTGATAAACGATTGCCTTTTTTCACTACTAATAATTCATCATCATTAAACTTAGCTTTGAGTGTTGATAGTGAAAGAGGATGATGAAAAACTTCGACAAATTCCACTTTTACAGTTTGCCAACGGGGAGATTCAAGAGTTGATTTAGCATCATAATATTTACTATTTATATCAAATTGTGTTGGATCAGCAATACCTGTTTCAACTATCCGCATTAAACCAAAAATACCCGGAGGTTCAGCATTAGAATGATAAAAAAATGCTAAATCTCCTATTCGCATTTCTCTCAAAAAATTCCGGGCTTGATAATTACGGATACCGTCCCAAATTGTCTCGCCTTGTTGTTGTAAGTCAGTAATACTATAAACTGCTGGTTCTGACTTCATTAACCAATAATTAATTGTATTCATATAATAATTAATCCCATAATTTTAGAGACGTTACAGAGAACGCCTCTATATATACTAACTTGCGGCTAAATTACCCCAAGCAATATAAGGTAGTTTTGCTGCTGTTGCTTTTACCTGTTGGGCATTTGCTACTAACTGTCCGCAAGCGTCCCAAGTTCCCGCAATAAAGGCGCTTCTTGTTCCTTCACCAATCACAACTGAGGCAGTAAAATCTCCAATTTGCACTTGCAATTTTTCCAAATCTATGGTTGTAACTGCTTGAGGATTGGTAGTAACTAATTCTTGCAGTTGTTTAACTACTTCTGATTCAGCAGTTACACATGGTATTCCCATTGCTACGCAGTTACCAAAAAAGATTTCCGCGAAGCTTTCACCAATTAGGGCTTTAATTCCCCATTTTGCCAATGCTTGGGGTGCGTGTTCCCGTGATGAACCACAGCCAAAGTTGCGGTTAACTATGAGAATTTTTGCACCTTGATATTGGGTTAGATCAAATGGATGTTCACCGTTTAAGGCTTTTCTGTCGTCCACAAATACGCCTTCTCCTAAGTCGTCAAAGGTGATGGCTTTTAAGTAGCGGGCAGGAATAATGCGATCGGTGTCTATGTCGTTACCGATGAGGGGAACGGCGTTACCGGATATTTGTTTTACTTCACTTACCATAATTAATAAACCACGAAGGCACGAAGAACACGAAGAAAGAAGAGAAGAGTTTAAGAGAGATTTTTCACTCCCCTCCCCGCAAGCGAGGAGGGGTTGGGGGTGGGGTTACAGCAATTCGCGCACGTCGGCGATTTCGCCTTTGATGGCGGCTGTGGCTACCATTGCGGGACTCATTAGTAAGGTGCGACCGGAGGATGATCCTTGTCTACCTTTAAAGTTACGGTTGGAAGAGGAGGCGCTGATTTGTCTGCCTTGAAGTTTGTCGGGGTTCATGGCTAAACACATGGAACAGCCTGGTTCTCTCCATTCAAAGCCAGCTGCTTGGAAGATTTTATCTAGTCCTTCGGCTTCGGCTTCTTTTTTGACTCTTTCTGAACCGGGAACTACGAAGGCTTTTATACCTTTGGCAACTTGGCGACCCTGGGCAATTTTGGCGGCTTCTCTGAGGTCGCTGATACGTCCGTTGGTGCAGCTACCAATGAAGCAGACATCTATTTTTGTGCCTTGGATGGGTTGACCAGGATATAAGTCCATGTAGCGATAGGCTTCTTCGGCGATGAAGCGGTCTTCTTCTAGGAGTTCGGCGGCTGTGGGGACTTTTTCATCTACGCCAATTCCTTGACCGGGTGTAATTCCCCAGGTGACTGTGGGGGGAATATCTTCGGCATTAAAGACTACAATATCATCATATTCGGCATCAGCATTACTGCTGAGAGATTCCCACCAAGCAATGGCTTTTTCCCAGTCTGCACCTTTGGGGGCGAAGTCTCTATTTTGCAGATAATCGTAGGTGATTTGATCGGGGTTGACGTATCCACATCGCGCTCCACCTTCGATCGCCATGTTACAAACGGTCATCCGTTCTTCCATGTTCATTTGGGTAAAGGTTGTGCCGGCAAATTCGTAAGCGTAGCCTACGCCACCTTTTACGCCGAGGGTGCGGATGATATGCAAAATTACGTCTTTGGCGTAAACTCCGGGTTTTAAGTTGCCGTTAACTTCGATTTTGCGGACTTTGAGTTTTGATAATGATAGGGTTTGGGAGGCGAGAACGTCTCTCACTTGGCTTGTACCGATACCAAAGGCGATCGCTCCAAATGCACCATGACTCGATGTATGGCTATCTCCACAAGCGATCGTCATACCCGGTTGTGTTAGTCCCAATTCAGGGGCAATAACATGAACTATGCCTTGATTTCCTGAACCAATATTGTAAAAAGTTATGTCATTTTCTTGACAACTCTTTTCTAATGCCTGAATCATTTCTTCGGCCATGCTATCCACAAAGGGACGAGCTTGGTTTTCTGTGGGAACGATATGATCAACTGTGGCTATTGTCCGTTGTGGAAATAATACTTTTAAATCCCGCTCCTTGAGCATAGCAAAGGCTTGGGGACTGGTAACTTCATGAATAAGATGTAGTCCAATAAATAGTTGCGTTAATCCTGATGGCAATGTACCAACGGTGTGTAATTCCCAAACTTTGTCAAATAGTGTACCCTTGCTCATACATCAATCTATGTTAAAGGAGTCGGATTTCCGATTGTATCAGAAATTGGGTGGCAATAGGATTTTAGAAATCTAGCTGCCGATAGTGGTTAACAAAAATAAATATATGACGGGTTGTCATATTTGGCATTGATTGTATTTAAAATGAGATGAGAACAATAAACATATTTCCACAGGACAGAACCATGAAATCTATCGCAGCAACTTTGCGACGCTTGAGCCTAGCTGTATTAACAGTTATTGTAATTTTTGGCAGCTTTGCGGTATTCACTCCTACTGCATCTGCTGAAACATATACAGTTAAATTGGGCAGTGATAAAGGTATGTTAGCCTTTGAACCCAAGAAATTGACTGTTAAAGCCGGTGATACAATCGTTTGGAAGAATAACAAAGTTCCCCCCCACAACGTTGTCTTTGATGCTAAGAAGAATCCCAATAAGGATGCTGCTTTAGCAAAATCTTTGTCCCACAAGAAGTTATTAATGAGTCCCGGACAAACCGAAACCACAGTTATTCCTGTTGATGCTGCTCCTGGTGCATACACATTCTATTGTGAACCTCATCGTGGTGCTGGCATGGTTGGTCAAATCATTGTTGAAGGTTAATATATAGGGCTTGGAGTCAGGAGTCAGGAGTCAGGAGTCAGGAGTCAGGAGGAAGAAGAAACTAAGAATAGTCTAGAAAGTTTTTTCTGTCCCCTGCTCCCAGTCCCCAGTCCCCAGTCCCCAGTCCCCAGTCCCCAGTCCCCAGTCCCCAGTCCCCAACTTTAGGTTATTGTAACAAGTGGTTGAGACTTTGGTTTTTCTTGGAAACCAATACCCATAACCAATAATCCATGCCAATATAAATAAACTAATATTTCTAAATTTTCACCAAAGGTATAGAGAAAAAGAATCATCACAATACTCAAACCAACTTGAGCGGTTGGTCTTCTACTGTCCGTTGACTTAATTAACAAATCAAAAAAACTGAACCCCAAGGGAATAGCTAAAGCCATAAACCCAACAATACCCTTAACAAATAATAAACCCGCCCAGCTATGATGTGAACCAATGGGCATATACTCAACAATGTGTGGTCCTTCTTCAACTACACCATGTCCCCAAATTGGAGCTTCAGTTTTCCAACGATAGACAGCAATTTCTTTTAACGCCATGCGTACTCGTGTAGATCCGGCTCTTGCTGCCTTGAAACCTTCCCAAAAATTATTAAAGGCCACAATGATTGATGGGGCAAAAATACCAGCAAGGAAATTAAAAAACCCCATTCCGATGAGCATTCGTGGTCGAGTCAAACTAGATAAGACATTTGTTAGTAAAGGGATAATAACAATGCAAACCTGAGCCATACGGGATTTACAAACAAAACACATGACAACTGATCCTGCTAGTCCTAACCTGCGCCATTTTTTATTTTTTTCTTGTAAGGCCAGCATAAAGTTAACATTCCCCACAAAACCTAATGCTGGACCCCAAGGGGTAAATAGCCGCCAACGCAAGTCACCTGTGCTGCCATCAATTTCATAGAGAGGCACATCAAAAAATTCATTACCTGGTCCTCCTACGGCTTTGAGTGGTGAGACATAGAGAACTTGGGGTAGGTGCAAAGAGGGTGCTAACAGTAAAAAAGGGATAATCAATAGGGTATGAAGACCCACAATACAAACTGCTCGATAAATTATCTGGGGGCGGATTTTTAAACATCCTGCTAAGGGATACAGAGCCAATGCAGCCCAACCTTTAGCCCAGCCAATGGAGGATTTAATGATTAGACCTGTTGGTAAATTGTAGTCGAGATGTCCGGCTATCAATGCCACTTGCATCATCAGCATTCCTGCAATCCAAACCCACAAAGATAAGGAGATGGTGATTTTTTCGTCTTCTGGGGTGTCTTCAGTTTGCGCTAGGATTTTGATTAGTAAAAACAGTAGTAGTATCCAACCCAAGAGAGCGCCGACAACGTATAGCCCCCCAAAAACCCAGATAGAATAAGTGTTAGCGATCGCCCACCAGACAACTTTTTCTGGTATATTTTCTGGCTTGATATCATCTTCGTTGGTCTGTTTTAACATTATTTTGAGGAGTTAGGAGTCAGGAGTCAGGAGTCAGGAGGAAAGAAAGAAGAAAAAAGAATCATAGATAGGACTCCTATTTGATGTTTGAAAAAATTAGTACATCTTTATTTTCTATTACCTATTACCTGTTCACGAAAGCCACTTAGATAGCTTGTCTATCCAGGGTTTACGAATCCACATCAAACCAAGACCAAGGGTGGAAAGGACTGAACCAACAGCCGCACCTGCGAGGATAAAGTTCTTTTTGGGAGCGGTGGGTTCTTTGGCTAAAGTTGGTTCTAGTGCCATTTGAATTAAAGGATAGGTGGAAAATACGTCTCCTTGTCCTAAATCTAATTTGGTGAGGGTAGAGGCAAAAGTGGCTTCGGCAATTTGTCTATCTTGCAAAAGGTTTGCTGTAGGCGATCGCTAGAAGCGATAGTTTTTAATCGGTCTCTGGTGTGAGATCGAGGTTGCGATAGATTTGCTCAATGGGAAAGTTTAAATTAATGCTTTTGAGTTCTACAATGTCACCTGCTTGATAGTTAATAATTAACCAATCACCTGCTTCGTTTTTGTGATACAAATCCATTTCGATGCTGGTGGAACTCACTAATAAATAATCCTGTAAAACTGGATTTTTGCGGTACAGTCTAAATTTGCCACTGCGATCGTAGGTTTCAGTGCTAGGCGAAAGAACTTCAACGATGAGGCAGGGATAGGTGAAATAATTTGGGGTGTTTTTGTCACGATCGTCGCAGGTGACGCTGACATCTGGGTAGGTGTAGTTATTTGTGCCAACAATTTTAACTTTCAGGTCTGAGTTACCTGTTATGCAGTTACTAGCGTCTAAATGGGTATCAACCATAGTCGCAAGTCGAATTGCAATGCGGCTATGATTAACGCTGCCGCCGCTCATGGCGTAAACTTGACCGTTAATCAGTTCGTGTTTTTCTAGTTGCTTTTCTTCCCAAGCAAAGTATTCTTCTGGGGTAAAGTTTTCTTTAACTGCGATCATGGGGAAATCACTCTTTAGTTAGTTTTGGTACTATTTAACGGTTTACACAAACATTTTTTGCAGCAAAACTTTTTTGAATTTTTCGGATCCTTATATTATTATGACAAAGAACAAGGCTACGCTATTGGCGATCGCAATTACTGTGAATCGCGATTTTTGGGCGATCGCTATTAGGATAACGTTTTAATTGAAGGGCAAGCGATCGCGGGTTATGAAAATCGCTGTTGTTGTTGGATGATGAGTTTCTATTCATTATGCAGAAGTTGCTGAAACCTTACTGGGAATTGATTTCCCCCAGTCCCCAATTAAAAAAGGAGGGAGAATTATTGTTTACCGCCGATGCCATCGCAGAGGTGTCTGTCGCTCTCGCTGACGTTGGGATTGTGGGTTAAATAATTGCGAACCAAATCGCAACTACGCGCCATTAACGAATCTAAATCTACATTCCAGAGTTTGATCCTATTGTCATAACTACCACTCGCCAAGGTCTTGCCATCAGCGCTAAAACTAACGCTCTTGACATCACCTCTATGCCCAGAGAGGGTGCGAATTTCGTCTCCTGTCTCCACATTCCAGAGTTTGATCGTCTCGTCATAACTACCACTCGCCAAGGTTTTGCCATTAGCGCTAAAACTGACGCTATAGACAGAACTTGTATGCCCAGAGAGGGTGCGAATTTCGTCTCCTGTCTCCACATTCCAGAGTTTGATCGTCTCGTCATAACTACCACTCGCCAAGGTTTTGCCATTAGCGCTAAAACTGACGCTATAGACAGAACTTGTATGCCCAGAGAGGGTGCGAATTTCGTCTCCTGTCTCCACATTCCAGAGTTTGATCGTATAGTCACCACTACCACTCGCCAAGGTCTTGCCATCAGCGCTAAAACTGACGCTATGGACAGAACTTGTATGCCCAGAGAGGGTGCGAATTTTGTCTCCTGTCTCCACATTCCAGAGTTTGATCGTCTCGTCAGAACTACCACTCGCCAAGGTCTTGCCATCAGAGCTAAAACTGACGCTATTGACAGAATTTGTATGCCCTTCCAAGCGATTATATTCGCTTCCTTTAACAAGCAATTTATCTAAGGCATTGATTACTTTCCCATCGATCGCCTTGTGTTTCTGTAAAATTCGCCCCGCCTTAATCGCCTCAATAAAAGCCTCCAACTCTTTATGAGTATCAAATAGCACAGAAGAATAACGCCCAAGAGAATTAGCTAAACCCAAATCTGAGTCAACTTCCCTTTGTCGTCTTTCTGTTTCAGCTTTCTGGAGTTGCTGATAATGATCCACACTAGCTCGAATAAATCTATTCACTACAGCGCCTAAATTAGACAAAGATTGTTCTTTTATTAGCTTTAAAATTCGCCCTAATTTAGCACCCGTCCAAAGTTCACTAATAGCTCTTTTCTCATCAGATTTAACTTCCCACCAAATTTGCGCCGACTCAACTAATTGCCTTTCTAAAATAATCTCTTTTTCATGTTTAGTAATCCAGCCCCGCAATCTTTTCCATGAACGAATCAAAGCCTCATGGGCAATTTCTACCGTATCCAGTTGACGACCACTAATTAATAAACGGTGTTCTTTAACCAATTCATCAACAATCTTTCCCAAATCACCACTAAATCTAGACTTATTTTCCCGTTTACTAACTCTCTTCCCATCCGCCGTAATCGTGATTAATCTAACAAAAATTTGCTCAACCGCTTTTTCTAGTCTTTGAGATTCAAAATGCCGATAAATTTTTTCTGCTTGTTGTTGCAACGCGCCCCCAACCTTGCCGATATCTTCATAGGTTTCCTGATTCAGCAATCTATCCGTTAGATCATCCTTTTCCCACAACAAATTCAAAGTATATTGCAACAGAGGCAAAGATCGAGACTCCCCACGAAAATCATCAATCATTTCTTCAATCAAATCCTGCTCGACATTGATTCCATGAGTAGCAGCAGGATTTTTAATGACTAACTTCAACTCCCGATCTGTCATCGGCGTAATATAACTAAAAGGCTTATTCCCATCACTTTGTATCGTCACTACAAAATCAGGAAACGCATTCATAAACTGATCTAAAAAATCAGTTCTCATAGCCAAAATCAACTTAATCGAATTATCTTGAGACTTCCTAAGACTACTGATCAAATTATTGAGGAACTGAATAAATAATAAACCTTCCTCCTTTGAAGTAGTAGTTAAAATTTCTTCAAATTGATCAATAAAAATTAGCCAAGAATCATTTTTACCCAGTCTTATTTGCTCAATAATGCTAGGTAAATTCACTTTAGGATTATCAGAATCTTGAAAAACTGACTTAATTTCTGATTTGCTGTATAAACTTAATTTCTTAGGCAGCGATATTTTTAATTCATCAAAAAAGTTATCAAATGGATCATCACTAGGAACAAAGCTAAGTTCAACAAAAGGCTTATTGATATTGCTTTGAATAAGTTTCGGAATCATCCCCGCCTTAACCAAAGAAGACTTGCCACTCCCCGAAGCACCTAAGAGAAAAATGAGATTATCTTTCTCTAAATCTTGTAATAAATTATCAACAAGTTTTTTTCTACCATAAAAATTCTTAGAAGTTTCAGCCGTAAATGAAGCTAAACCCAAATAAGGAGAATTTGCATCAATAGTTGGGGCAACTTTCTCCTCATCAGGATCATCCCCATAAAATATATTGGTTTGTTTATTGCCATCACCAACCTGAATACCCTTACCATGCTTTAGGTCTATATTATTGTGATTACCAGTTAGCTCTTCCATGACAAAAAACACTCCATTACAAAATTATTAATTAATAATATTGTTTTGCGTGCCGTAGTTGCCAATTTGGACAGCCTTAGCTCCTCGTAGGTCATACTTGCCAGTAGAAGCACCTTCAGGGTCTTTTTTGGTCATCACAGCCTCCGCCGCTTTCAAAATCTCCTCATCTTTCTCCAAACCTGCTTCTTTTAACTCATCTTCCAAAAGTGGTTTGGTTACTTCAGGCTTCTTCTCGAACTTTTCAATGATCGTTGACGGATCGTCCTTGCCCTGTTCTGCAAATTTCTTCTTAATTAAAGCCTTCAAACCCTTGTAGGCATCCTTAACCGCCTCACTAGCCGTATCCTTCGTCGCCGCAGTCGCCCCCGCAATTAACGCCGTCAAAATCAGAGAAATAGGTTCCATCGTTTTACACTTCAAACTAAAATACTTGTAGTTATTCACTCCCGTCCTCTAAAATTATCGAAACCCTTGATCTCTCGTTAAAGATAGGGGGGAGTGTGAACAGTTACAAATACTTCTCTGAATTCTACTTTATGAGTACGAATTATTGCAATCAAGTTCGGGGTTTATGTAGGGCGATCGCTAATACTCCACAAGAATACATATTCAAGCAAGCACTATTCAAAAAATTTAAAGTTGTTTCCTTCATGAAATCCATTTAGATAGTTTGTCTATCCAGGGTTTACGAATCCACAACAAAGAAAGACCAAGGGTGGAAAACAGAGAACCAGCCGCAGCCCCAACAAGAACAAAGTTCTTCTTGGGAGTAGTAGGTTCATCTGGTAAACTAGGCTCCATCGCCATTTGAATTAAAGGATAGGTGGAAAATACGTCTCCTTGTCCTAAATCTAATTTGGTGAGGGTAGAGGCAAAAGTCGCTTCGGCAATTTGTTGATCTCGCTTTAAGTTTTCGAGGATTGATTGTTTTTTAGAGAGATTATCGAGACGATTTTCTAATTTTGCGATCGCTATATCTAATCCTTTAACTTGGGCTTTGAGTCCCTGCAAATCTGACTGGAAGGATACCAAACTCTGGAATAATGTATCCCGTGCCGATCCGTTTACAGCCAGGGCTAAACGATTGAGTGTGGATGGATTTAGAGGTTTACCTGCTAGGTATTCACTTCGCTGGAGTAAGGCACTCCAAGCAACTTCTTGGCGGTTGCTTTCTTTAATTACTTGGGGATGATTCACATCATACTTGGTCATTAAAACTTCTAAGGTTGTTGTGGCTTCACTATGGTCTTTGAGGTTTTGTTGAAAGATTTGATCTACATGAAGTAGAAAAGCTGTTGCTGCTTCGGAAGGAGAAAGTGCTAAATCCTGGGCTAACTGCCGTATTCGTTTATCAGCCTGTTCTTCCTGGGCATGGGTTTCGGCTCGTAATCGGCGTAATTGCTCAATATTGGTGGATAAATTGCCTACTTGATCGGGAAAGTTGAGACCAGAACGCATTTTATAGTCAGAAAGGCGTTTTTGTGCCTGTTCTAGTTTTCGCTGGCTGGAAAGGAGAATTAGCTGGGAAGGTTTACCGCGTTGACTAATTTCACTGGCGCGTAAGCGGTTAACTTTGCTGATAATCGCTTGATAAAGAGCTAAGGATTTATCCTGTGCTTCTTTGGGACTTTTGCCGGTGACTTCAAACTGCATGATGGTTGTATTGTTTAACAGTTTAATGCGCGGTTTGCCAAATTTATCCACTGGAATTTTAGCGATCGCTGCGGCATCTTTTAAAACTGGTTCGCTACTAAAAATATATGAAAAATTCTCTCGCGGATCATAGGTAGAACTGCCTAAAGCCGAGCCACTGGAGGAAGAAGCTTGACCAATTCCTGGCAAGTTGACGCTCACCCCTAAACTACCACTACTTAAAATTAGACCCCACTCGCTAGTATAAGTAGGTTTTGTCACTTTCAAATATTGGAGTGATGAACCCCAAATAAAAGTATTGCCTAAAGCACTGAGGATGAGATATCGTAGCCACCGACCTTTGAGCAAACTCCCCAGATTTACCATCTTAAAAACTAAGGGTTGCTGTGTCATTTGAACAAATCTCGCAAAAAGTTAATAGGAGATATGATAGGGGATATGATACTTTGGATAACATCCCGAAATTCCACAACCTTTGAGTCATAGCAGACAACAATATCATTAGATTGGAGAAAAGGGTTGTTGAGATCATTGGTAGAATTTGTCAGAATATCGTTAACTTGACGCTTCAAGTAAGTAGTTTTACCAGTTAATTGTTCAGTAGTTACTAATATTGCTTGTCGTTCGGCATTTGTTCCCCTTGTTCCCCCGGCACAGTTGGCAGCCGCCACTGCATGAGAAAGACGAGAACCATAGGTCAATGAACTAGAATCCTTCCCAATAGCAGAAACACCGTTACCTGTAGCTGGTACGGTGAGATTGGAAAGAAATACTTTCACTCCACCAGGGGTAATTGGGGAAGAACGCATGAGTCCGTTGTCTATTTTACCCGCATCGGGAACAATGATGCGATCGCCAGCAATTAAGGCAACATCTGTAAATGGTTCACCTGTCAACATCCCGGATAGGTCAATGGTTCGGGTTTCTCCGTCGCGGACCAATTGAATATTTCTAATATCAGCAGTAGGCTTAACCCCACCAGCATCACGGATAGCTGTTGCTAAATAACGGTTGAGAGGATATTGTCCAGCTACCAGCATCGGCGGTTGTGTTTTTTCGGCTGGGGAAGGTTCATTGATAAATACTCTTCCTGGTAAAAAGGTTGCCCCGCTGACGAACACCTCTACAGGACCCCATTGGACAACTTTCAAACTTACTTGCAGAAAAGAGCGTTTAAAAAAAGCTCCATCTACCAAAGCTGTGGTGAGATTTTCTTCAACTTGCTCTGGTTCTAAACCAACAACCGGTAAAGAGTTTAAATAGGGAATTTCTAAATTGCCTTCTAAATTGACTTCAAAAATCCCACTAAATTCCGCACCTTCGGGGATACTGATCTTCACGCGATCGCCTGGAGATAGCGGTAAAGCAAAACTAGGTGTCGCTAAGGTTAATATGGCAAAAATTGTATTAAAAATTAATTTTTTTAGCATGAAAGTCCGACAAAATACTTAAGTAGACAAAGTTAACAATCTGTAATATTTTCTAAATTTAGTAAAAACTACAGCCAGGAAAAATTATGCCCCAATCACTTATATTGTTACAGTATAGCCTTGGTAATAGAAAATCTTTTTTACTAATCTAACTAACTAATCAGGTAGTAGCAATGAGTGATATTACTTAACTTCAAACTTAACTCACTGATAGTAACGGCGGTAATTATCGAGATTTACTGATAAGTAAGTGACAAAAAAATACATAAAATTTATACAAAATTTATTTGACAAGAGATACAAATTAAGTATATAAAAATAATACAAGTTTTTTAGAAAAGTTGTGGATATTTACTACATAAGGAAATGCCAGGGTATCCGCCACTTAATTAACTATGAGAATTTCCGATGGAACTCACTATTGGTCTGGTAAACACTTATTCAACTCTTAATATTGGTGACGCAGCTATCTATAGTTCCTTAACTGCTTTAGCTTCTGGGTCTAAGGTTGTGGCGCAATTTTCAGATTCACAACCGGAATATATTCCTGGTTTGCAGATTTTGCCGCAGATTGGTCGCTGCAATGGCTATATTAGTGTCGGTGGTGATATTTTTAATAATGCCCGTGAAAGTTTAATTACCAAAGCTTTCATTGGCAATTTATTACAATTAGGAAGAGATCCTCGACATACTTTTTTGTTCGGTCAATCTATTCCCCGTTCCTGTCATGGTTTAAGTTTTCAAGCTTTAGCCTTTTACTTACGTAAACTCGCTGCTGTTTGCGTCAGAGATACGGAAAGCCATCAACGGTTAACGGCATCTGGTATCCCCGCAATTTTATCTTTTGATGCGGCTTTTGCTTTATCAGTTAGTGAGGCAGCAAAGGAAAAAGCCAAAGAGATATTACACACATTAGCAATTACACCAGAATCAGCGGCTTTAATTTCTCTGCGGACATTTGATTCCATGTATAAGCATGATAATCAAAAATTTCAAAAGCAATTAGTAGCTTTGAGTCGCAAATTTTGTCAACAGGGATATCAACCTGTATTGCTAATTCAGTCTCAAGCTTACGGTGCTGATAATGACTTAGCAATGGCAGAAGAAATTCGCCAAGAAGTACCGCAAATAAAGATATTTAATCCCTTTGTCGTTAATAGTAACTTGGCCAAATGGGAATTAGTCATGGGTGCATTGGCTATTTCTCGTCTGATTGTGGCGATTAGATATCATACATCTGTTTTAGCCTTGGCTAGTGGTCGAGTTCCTTTCAATTTGTACTATTCAAATAAAGGTAAAGATATCACCAAACGGTTACAAATTCCTGGTTGTAGCTTGGAAGAATTTGATCCAGATATTCATGGAGAGGAAATCATTACTACCTCTATGGCTACCTTTGATCATGAAGCAATTCGTCAACAGGTAAAACAGGATTTTCAAAAGTGTTATAGCCGTATACTACCATGATAAAACCAAAAATTTGCCATCTCATCGGCGGTCAGGGTATGGGCTGGACTGGAGGAATTAAAGCCACTTTAAACAGTTTAGAAAGCTCTTATTTATCAGAAAAATTTGAATTTATCACAGCCACTTTATCAACGGCATCTACTGTCATTCCCCAACAAAGTCCTGATGTGATGATTGTTCATGCTGCTTCCTCATGGCGGGGATTATTTCCACTGTGGAAACTTCGACGTAAAGGTAAATTAATTATTAACGAACATCATTATTGTGCAGGTTTTGAAGATTTTAATGTTCCTGCGGTGACTCGATTTCATGGAATGTTAAAGCTGGCTTATGGAATGTGCGATCGCGTAATTACAGTTTCCCAAGGACAGCAAAATTGGATCTTAAAAAATAAATTAGCATCTGCTGATAAACTGACTCTCATTCCCTCCTCTCGCATCATTTCTGATTTTCTAAATGTTCCCATTAAATCAATAAATCAATCCCCAGATCAACCATTTGTATTAGGTGCTTATGGGCGGTTTTCTTCCCAAAAAGGTTTTGATATTCTCATTGATGCTGTTAAACAAATTCCCAATTCCAGAATTAAATTACAAATTGGTGGTGGGGGACCAGATGAAGCCAAATTCAAAGAATTAGCTGGTAACTGTCCCAATATTGAATTTGTCGGACGCATTGATGATGTGCCGGCTTTCTTAAGTCAATGCGATGCTGTGGTTATTCCTTCCCGCTGGGAACCTTGGGGCAATGTTTGTTTAGAAGCTAGGGCTGCTGGTAAACCAATTATTGCTTCAGCGGTAGATGGTTTAAGTGAACAAATTCAAAACTTTGGGCTACTTGTTCCTCCCGGAAATTCTGTCGCCTTAGCTAAAGCCATTCAAGAATTAGTGAATTTACCAGCAGACAAATTAATAGTAATAGGAGAACAGGGAAAAACCTCCGCCATAAATGCTTGGGAAAATTACCTATCTAATTGGGATAAATTGCTGGAGGAAATGACATGAAAAATATCATGCAAACTTTATCCTCCTTTAAAAAAGACCGCTTTGTGCGTAACATTGGCTGGATGGGGGCTTCGGAATTAGTAATCAGGGTATTTCGGCTTGTTACCACAGTTATTCTCGCTCGGTTTTTAAGTGCTGAAGAGTAACTGTTCACACTCCCCCACTAAAAAGGAATTAGGAAGTAACAGGGATAGGA
>NZ_VIKX01000172.1 GCF_009711935.1 Dolichospermum sp. UHCC 0259
TCGCTGGTTTTGGTCTTAGCACACTCAAGCAATTATTTAGAATGAAATAGCCCTGGCTGTACACCTCGTCAAATTGAAAATGAAACTGGTGTTCCTGCCGATACTATTACTGATTGGGGAATGCACGCTGGTCTATCTATATCCCAAAAATACTCTGATGAAATTAAACAGCAATGTTTAAGTCTCTATCAACAAGGACTAACATCTGAACAAATTCACGAACAGATAGGAATTCATCCAATTACAATTCGTAGTTGGATTAGTAAAGCAGGAATTAGTAGAGGTCAAAAGCGTCATTCCCAAACGGAAATTGAGAATTGTCTGAACCTTTATCAGCAAGGTAAAACACCTAAAGAAATTGCAGAAATTACCAATATAAAAGATGTGACAATTCGCTCATGGATTAGAAAATATGGTCTAAACAAACAGAAGAATAAGATAAAACATACAGATGCAATTCAACTCAGTTTTTCATCTCAAATACCTGCACCACCTAAACAGAAAAGAAAGCAATCTGGCTACTGGAAGGAGTTTGAAAAAGTTAAACGCGAAATTTTAAATATCAATGAGCAACGTGGTGAGTTGGGTATGATGCCAACAGCAGAACAATTGAAGCAGTTGGGACGCACAGACTTAGAAAGAGCCATATCTAAGCATCATAGTGGTTTTCAGTCAGTGGCAGAACAATTAGGACTGGAATTCAAGAAAAAACGGGCAGGTTATTGGCAGGATTTTGCCAATATTGAAAAACATATTCTGGCTTTTATTAGTCTACATGGTACTGCTGATATCATGCCTACTAAACAAGAATTAGAAGAGGCTGGAGAAAGGTCTTTAGCTAATGCAATGAATTTACATGGCGGGTTTCCAGAGGTGGCTCAACGCTTGGGATTAAAATTGTCTTATAGTCGGAAGGAACGTGATTATTGGAAGGATACAGATAATTTTAAAAGTGAGCTTTTACAGGTTGTGGAGCAGTTGGGGACTCCTGGGGTGATGCCTACCCATGAGCAACTTACTGAAATTGGACGGACTGATTTAATAGCTGCGATTACCAGTAATGGTGGTTGGCCGTCTGTAGCTCGTCGGGTTGGACTTACTTACGTCAAGCAGCACAACAATCCCAATGATTATTTCTAATTTCCCCCTCATCGCTAGATTATATATCTAAGCACATAACAACTAATAATCCCTATCTTGATGGTAGGGATTATTAAAAACCGCCAGATTGACATAATGCTACAAGCTTTGAGGGGTAAGAATTTTAGCGTATCTTGTCCTTAATTGTGACTTGAAGCATAAAGTGAGCCAAAAGCTTATTTTATGCTTCACAAAG
>NZ_VIKX01000173.1 GCF_009711935.1 Dolichospermum sp. UHCC 0259
CCTACTTCTACCTACCCTATAAACTCTCGAAAGTGGGGGGAGAGTGAAAAACTACTTTGTCCTTATTGCGGTGTTGGTTGCGGTTTAGAAGTTTCTCCACCAGCCCAACATGGAAAAGCCACAAATCGAGATAGTGAAGGAATTCCAATTTGGCGAGTTAGGGGTGATAAATCTCATCCTTCTAGTCAAGGAATGGTATGTGTTAAAGGGGCAACTATTACTGAATCATTAGATAAAAATAGATTGCATTATCCAATGGTACGCGATTCTTTAGATGCAGAATTTCGGCGTGTAAGTTGGAATGAGGCTTTTGATATTATTACCCAACGGATTCAAACATTAAGATTAAATCAAGCCACAGATTCAATTTGTATGTATGGTTCTGGACAATTTCAAACTGAAGATTATTATATTGTTCAAAAGTTACTCAAAGGTTGTTTAGGAACTAATAATTTCGATACTAATTCCCGGTTGTGTATGTCTAGTGCGGTATCTGGGTACATTCAAAGTTTTGGTTCTGATGGGCCTCCTTGCTGTTACGATGATTTAGAATTAACTGATTGTGCTTTTTTAATTGGTACAAATACGGCGGAATGTCATCCCATTATTTTTAATAAGTTAGCAAAATATCATAAAAAAAATCGCCATGTTAAAATGGTTGTGGTTGATCCTCGACATACTCCTACCGCAGAAGCAGCCGATTTACATTTAGCTATTCGTCCAGGTACAGATATTGATTTGTTAAATGGTATTGCCCATTTATTGATAAAATGGGATTACATTGATCCAGTTTTTATTGATGATTGTACTAGCAATTTTCCGGCTTATGCTGAGGTAATTCGGCATTATTCACCGGAAGTTGTGGCAAGTCGTTGTGGTATTACTATTGAAGATTTAGAAACGGCTGCTAAATATTGGGGAAAATCAAAATCTGTACTTTCTTTATGGTCAATGGGTGTTAATCAATCTTCGGAAGGTACAGCTAAAGTTAGAACTATTATTAATTTACATTTAATGACGGGACAAATCGGCAAACCTGGTGCGGGTCCCTTTTCTTTGACAGGTCAACCTAATGCTATGGGAGGCAGAGAAGTGGGAGGTTTAGCCCATTTATTACCAGGTTATCGGTTGGTAAAAAATGCCGAACATCGGGCGGAAGTTGAGGATTTTTGGGGTTTAGAAAGAGGACAAATTTCCCCTGTTCCTGGTTTGACTGCTTGGGAAATGATCACTGGTTTAGAAACTGGAAATGTGGGTTTATTATGGATTGCTGCTACTAATCCGGCTGTGAGTATGCCAGATTTAGAAAGAACTAAAAAGGCGTTATTAAAATCTCCTTTTACTATCTATCAAGATGCTTATTACCCTACGGAAACATCAGCTTATGCTCATGTTTTATTACCTGCGGCGCAGTGGGGTGAAAAAACTGGGATCATGACTAATTCGGAAAGAAGGGTAACTCTATGTTCGGCTTTTCGAGAACCACCCAGGGAAGCAAAACCTGATTGGGAAATTTTTGCAGAAGTAGGAAGAAGATTGTAGTTTTTCACTCTCCCCCCACTTTCGAGAGTTTATAGGGTAGGTAGAAGTAGG
>NZ_VIKX01000174.1 GCF_009711935.1 Dolichospermum sp. UHCC 0259
TTCGTTCACTTACGCCGTAGTGTACTAGCATCCATAGAACCAATTCCCGTCAAATGGGGTTGGAACTTAGACCAAGTAGTAGATACAGTCATTGACTTTTGGATGAATAATGCTGAGAGTATTCACTATTGGAAATCTCGTTTAAACGATGCCGGACATGATAGTTTACTCGTCGCTAGAGTCGCAGATATGAACTCTTTGTCAGAGGAACTTGAATCATTACTCGGAAAAAGTTTGTAACCTTTAACCATCATTCTCAATCACTTGGAGAATTTTCAAATACAACTCTTCCACCCTCTTTGCTGCTAATTTACCACTAGCAGCATAGTGATTTAACCCAGGAGAAGCATTAACCTCAATCAGCGTATAATCTACCATCGGCATAGTAATATCATCGGTAAGTATATCCACCCCAGCTAATCTGAGTCCAATATCCTTAGTAATATTAATTGCTAATTTCTGAAAATCAGGATGTATAGTTTCAGAAAAATCTACCGCTTCACCTCCACTCGATAAATTGGCACTATCTAAAAGATAAACAACATGATTATTAGTAATCACACTATCCCAATCAAGATTTTGTGTTTTTAATTTTTGGGAAATGCGAAAATCATCATAATTAATTACATTTTTTCTCCCCGTACTAATAAATTTTTCCTGTTTTTGCTGTAGCAATTCTAAAACATTAGATATACCATCACCAACAACACATAAGGGAATTCTTTGATAAGCCGTAATCACCTCATCATCCAACACCACAATTCTATAGTCATTACCACCATAAAACTTTTCAACAATCAATCCTGACTTAATTTTAAATATCTTATTAGCAACATCATAATAATCCTCCTGATTATATACCTTAGTCACCAATATACCTTGATGCAGATTCAGCGGCTTCACAATCACAGGAAATCCTATGGATTGTGCATAATTAAATCCATCATCAATGTTGCGAGAGTAAGCTATTTTAGCACATAAGTCATCACGAAAAAATGTCTTTCCTTCTGTTACGAGATAGCCAAATTGCTTCAAGAAAAAATTAGTATAGGCTTTATCTTTAGCTAACTCGGCCGAAGCAAAACCATTAATATTCAATTTGCCATGACTAAAAACTGATTTATTACCATTTTTAAAAGTAATATGTCCCACAAGTTCATATTCTGGTTCAACTAAAACCACAGCCCCTATTTGCAATGCTACTTTTTGGATGATTGATGTAATTGACATTTTTTATTTTCTCTAATTCTTTCAAAATTACCCTGAAGAAGTATGGATATATTCGTAAATATTTCCCAATCTAAAACCTCAAATTATTGAAATGAGGTATATTTTATACAGCCATTTTTATTTTATGTGTGTTTAAATACTAAGATATTCCGTAAATACTCATTAGAATTAAATAAAACTAAACATTGTTAAAAAATAAGTTGTTGCATCACGTATTGACAATTTTGAAAATATGTAATAACAAGGTGGCATCATCAATAAAAGACGCTAGTACATCTTCAGCTAAGAGGCATACTAACGCCCTTCACTAAAGTTCATACGCATAAAATAATCATGCCACAAAATACGGATTACAAAAATATCACCTCAGAAAATCAAGCAGTGCCTACAGCAAAAGAAGATAACGCCTACAAAAAAAGGCTGAATGGTTGGGCTGTAGCCCGTGTCGTTACTGAACAAGAAAAAGTCATTGTTTCCCGGTTTCGCAGTCGTTCTGATGCCGAAGGCTATATTCAGCACATCCGTCAGATGATTCCTGACACTGTTTTTGAGCTTTTCTTTGATTGCCAACGGGAAGAAATTGTCATGTAAATCAACAAGAGGCAAGAGGCAAGAGGCAAAATTCAAGATAAACATTCTCCTCATTCCCTCATCCCTTCAACTTCTAACTTACACAGCAGCCAGCAGCCCATTGTGCTTGAGTAAAGCCTTGGTACTCGGTTCTCTTCCCCGGAAGGTTTTAAAGACATCCATTGGGTGCTGACTGCCACCTAGTGCTAACACCGTATCTCGGTAACGTCTGCCAATAGCGTGGATTGCGAGTTCATCTTCTAAACCTGCTTCTTCAAAAGCAGCAAAAACATCAGCACTAAGAACTTCAGCCCACTTGTAGCTATAGTATCCCGCTGCATAACCCCCTTCAAAAATATGACCGAAAGCACACAGAAAAGCATCCTCTGGTAATGGTGGTAACACAGTCGTTAACTTAGCAATCCGGTGTCGCACATCTGTCACAGTTTCCTGACTATTAGGGCAATAGCGGTAATGTAACTCCAAATCCACACTACTAAAATCCAATTGCCGCAACATAGTTGAACCACTCATGTAATTACGTGCTGCCAACAATTTTTGGTAGTAATGTTCCGGTAATGCTTCGCCTGTTTCATAATGTTTCGCCATACCAAACAAGGTTTGGCGGTCATAACACCAGTTTTCCATAAACTGACTAGGCAATTCCACTGCATCCCATTCGACATTATTAATACCTGCTGCTCCCAGATAATCCACCTTAGTTAGCATATGATGTAAGCCATGTCCAAATTCGTGGAACAATGTCTCAACTTCATCAAAAGCCATCAAGCTAGGATTACCATCTACAGGGGGAGTTTGGTTACAAATCAAATAAGCTACAGGTAGCCGGATAGAAGTCAAACCATTTTCTGTAACTTTGCGACGGTGAATACAAGCATCCATCCAAGCACCACCACGCTTTTCCGCAGGACGGCTGTAAGCATCCAGGTAAAAATAGGCAATGGGTTCACCATATTTATCAGCAATTTGGAAATAACGAACATCCTCATGCCATATTGGGGCTTGACCATCAGCAGGTGTCACCGTCACCCCAAAAAGCCTTTTTACTAGTCCAAATAACCCATCTAGAACTTGAGGCAGGGGAAAATAGGGAAGTAACTCCTCAGCCGTAAAGGCAAATTTTTCTTCCCGTTGACGTTCAGCCCAAAAGCTAATATCCCAATGCTGCAAATTTTCGGCTTCTACGGCTTCTTTCCCCTTCGCAAAAGCTTTGAGTTTTTCTAAATCTTTAACAGCAGCATTATAACTAGCTTGACGGAGTTCTTCTAACAGCTTTTCTACAGTGGGAATATCCTTAGCCATCTTACTAGCCAAGCTCAATTCAGCAAAAGTTTCAAAGCCAATTAATTTAGCTAGTTCTTTTCTTAACTCTAAAATTCGGACAATCAAAGGATTATTATCTAATTCTCCAGAAGATGCCCTGGTAATATAAGCCTTATAGAGTTTTTCACGCAAATCCCGCCTGGTACTGTGCTGCATGAATGGGAAATAACTAGGAAAATCTAAAGTAATATGCCAAGGTCCATGTTCCGGGGTGGCATTTTCTTCTCCAGATGCCCGAGCAACTTGGGCTGCAAGACTTAACAAGCTACTTGGTAAGCCATCAATGTCATCCTGGGTGGTGAGAATTAAAATAAAGCCTTTAGTCGCATCTAGAACGTGATTAGCAAACCTAGTGGCCAGTTCCGCTAATTCCATCTGAATACTATTAAAACGCTCTCTATCTTTTCCTTCTAATCCAACACCAGACAATTCTGCATCTCGAATTGCAGCTTTGATAATTCTCTGTTGGGCTGAATCTAAGGTTTCCCAGGTAGGACTATTCCGAATTGCTTTAAAAGCATTATAAATAGGTTGACTTTGACCCAGGATATTCATAAACTGAACTACTTGCGGCTGTACCTTTTCATAGGCAATACGTAGTTCTGGACTATTTTTTACACCCATTAAATGATTCAGTATTCCCCAACTCCAATTTAGTCTTTCTGTCAATTTTTCTAGAGGTTCTACTAAACCGCTCCAAGTAGGCTCTATGTTTGCCTCTAGGTCAATTAATTGCTTTTCCAGTTCTGCCAACAGATGACTAAAAGCTGGTTCGACTTGCTCCGATTTAATAGCCGCAAATGCGGGTAAACCACAGCTTTGAAGTAGGGGATTCTGATAAATAGTAGCAGTTGCACGCATGGTAGTGAGTTAATAGCCGATGAATTAGTGGGGAACAACGATTGATTTTTCTTTATATAACTAATAATTTAGCTTTGCGACAAAATTTCGCGTTGCTAGAATGGCAATCTTACTAAACAGACTTTAGGAGTTTAAAATCAATTAAGTATGTTTTTATACGCAAATGATTTATCCACCCTTGTTCTTATGCCAGTTATACAAAAAGTTCATTCTGATAGCGTAGCGTAGTGTGGCGTAATCCATACTCCTGCAACTTTATAACTACTGAATTTGTTTTTGATAGCTCAGACATATCATAAGAAAAGCTAAAAGCAGAATTTTAGCAATTATTTTCCCAATAATTACTTTTATTTGGTCGAGTTTTGTGGTGATAATTCACAATCATCAATTTTGAATACTTAATTAAAGTTATGAAATTTTTACTTTCTGTTTTGCTGACACCTGCGGTAGTTTTTTTGAGTTCTGGTCATGTATTAGCAGCGATTAAAACTAAAACAATTGAGTACAAGCAAGGAAATACTGTATTAGAAGGGTATCTTGCTTATGATGATGCCATTAAAGTTAAACGTCCTGGTGTATTAGTAGTTCATGAATGGAATGGGTTACAGTCTTATGCCAAAAAACGCACTGAACAATTAGCTAAATTGGGATATGTGGCTTTTGCTGCCGATATTTATGGTAAAGGAATTAGACCAAAAAATATCGAAGAATCAGGCAAACAAGCAACTATTTATCGTCAAGATCGCAAATTACTCCGCGATCGCGCTAAAGCTGGATTAGAAGTTTTACGAAAGTATCCCTTAACTGACTCTAAACACATTGCTGCCATTGGGTATTGCTTCGGTGGTGGTACAGTTTTAGAATTAGCTCGTAGTGGTGTTAATATTGCAGGTGTAGTTAGTTTTCATGGCAACCTGGACACACCTGATCCTAATGATGCTAAAAATATTAAAGCTAAAGTATTGGTATTGCATGGTGCTGATGATCCTTTTGTCCCAGAAGAGCAAGTCCAAGGTTTTGTAAGAGAAATGCGTCTAGGTAATGTAAATTGGCAACTAATATCCTATGGTGGTGTGTTTCATTCTTTTACTAACCCAGAAGCCAAAAATAATCCCAAAGGTGCTGTTTATAATTCAATGGCAGATCAGCGTTCTTGGCAAGCTATGCGACAGTTTTTTGCCGAAATATTTGCTAAGTAATTTAGGAGAAGTCAGGAGTCAGGAGGAAGAACGAAGAATGAATAATGAAGAATAAAATATTTCCCTTGTTCCCTATTCCCTTAAAATCATGTCTAATCTTCCACCGCTAAATACAGAAACAATTTGGGCAATTATTAACGATACAATTGATGATACTACTGTAAACCAATTATTATGGTATCACTTAGGTTATCGTTATGGTGCCATGACAGAAACTTGGGATAATAGTCAAGTATCAGCAACATGGCGAGATGAATATCCACAACCACCGGACTTTATTGATTCTCGTCCAGCAATTACGAAATTAACTCGTTCTATTCCCCAGGAAAATAAACAGGTACTCAAGGAAAAACTCGGTTTTAAAGGCTACAAAATTGGTGAATTTGGTCCTCGACAAACTCGCAGAGCCACATCAGCAAATTGGTTATTAAGTCATAAGTTAATAACCACTGGTACAATTGAGTAAAATTGCTAAATATAGCAATTAATTAAAATATCCCCAGCTTCTCTAATTGGTTGGGGATATAGATCAAATTATCGTTTTATGTCTAAATGTTATGGAAATAACACGGACTTATCTTGTATTTTTTTACAAAACTGTGTATATTAATATATTCTACCCTTGCATATAGTAATCTTGGCTAATTTGTACAACTTGTTTTTCTAACTAACTATTTCGGGAATAACAAGAGTCAAAAATGAGTTCACAAATAATTTAGTCAGGATTATTACTGTATAACACAAATCAAGAGATTGCTGCTATGATCAACAAATTAATTAATACTAACATTAAGAGTTCTCATGTTTTACCAACTCCTAATGAGGTAAAGGCAAAGTTACCTTTAACTAAAACTGCTGAAAATACAATTTTAAAATTCAGACAAGAAATAGAAAATATTTTAGATTTTCAAGATCGGCGTAAATTTATTGTCGTCGGTCCTTGTTCAATTCATGATCCAAAAGCAGCGATAGAATATGGAGAAAAGTTGCTGAGTTTGGCAGAAAAGGTTGAGGATAAACTACTGTTAATTATGCGGGTTTATTTTGAAAAGCCCAGAACTACTGTAGGTTGGAAAGGGTTAATTAATGACCCCAAAATGGATGATTCTTTTCATGTAGAAGAAGGAATTTTAATTGCCAGAAACTTACTATTAAAGTTAACAGATTTAGGATTACCAACTGCCACAGAAGCACTTGATCCAATCATACCTCAATATATAAGTGAACTGGTTTCCTGGTCTGCAATTGGTGCAAGGACAACCGAATCGCAAACACACCGAGAAATGGCTAGTGGTTTATCTATGCCAGTAGGGTTCAAAAATGGTACTGATGGTAATATTCAAGTTGCTGTAAATGCTCTCAAATCAGCAAAAACTCCCCATAATTTCCTGGGTATTAATCAAAAGGGACAAGTGAGTGTATTTCAAACTAGGGGAAATGCTCATGGTCATGTCATTTTGCGTGGTGGAAATCAGCCTAATTTTGATGCCGAGAATATTCAGTTAGTAGAGGAACAATTAAAAGCGGCTAACTTATCACCAAGAATAGTTGTTGATTGTAGTCATGGTAATACCAATAAAGATTACAGACTACAATCTATGGTATTTGAGAATATTATTCAGCAAATAGTAGATGGTAATAATTCCATTGTTGGCATGATGCTAGAATCAAATTTGTATGAAGGTAGTCAAGTAATTACGGGAAATCGTGAAGACTTAAAATATGGTGTTTCCGTAACTGATAAATGTATTAGTTGGGAAGAAACAGAAAGAATTATTTTGGCTGCTCACAGCAAATTACAATAAACTTACAGCAGTTTTCATGTATTTACACCACATGAATTATTGTAATTCTGCCTTTGCGTCTTTGCGCCTTTGCGTGAGACTTAAAGATGTGGTTCATGTACCTAAAAAATACCTGCTTTGTAGTTGCGCTTTAATTCAAAGTGCAGCTACATGACAAATAAGAGTGGGATTGGTGCGGATCGAACGCACGGCCTAGCGCTTAGGAGGCGCTCGCTCTATCCAACTGAGCTACAACCCCAAGGACGACCTGAATATCATAATAGCAGTATTTTTATGGCGATCGCCAACAATCATCCCAATCATCGCCACCAACTTCTAACCCGCATAGATTACTACTTGCAGTCAAGATAACTTGAGATTTACCGCCATTAATTTCTCGCAGTTCTAGGTTTATTTCTCCTTGCATGGTATCTCGACAACAAAAAATTAAACCACTAGTTGTAGGTGCGCGGAGGGGTGTACCGGGGAGATTAGTAGTCCCTGTTAGTTCAATTTCGTAATTGAGGTTTTTGGCTTGCATTTGCCATCTACCCCAGGGCTGAATTTGCCATGTTACCTCTGAGTTCCAGGGAACAAATTCATAAAATTTACCTTGGTGGTGAATACCAATCATGGCGACTGATTCCATCCACCATAATACACCACGTTTGCCGCCACCGGCTGTTAAAGCTAAGTCTGGTTGATTGACGAAAGCATTGCAATTTAGCCAAAACCATTTTTGGGGAAAAGCACCACCCCAATTTTTTTCTGCGTATGCTGGTGCGTTGGTGAATTCATAGATTTTACCACACCAATCTATCCAACCGCTGGCTAAACCATGAGCCATTAAAATTTGCCACCCAGGTTCAAATATCTGAGAAAATGATAGCCAACCGGCGGTTGATTGCTGAAGACTATTTTGATTTCCCCATCCGTATAGGGGTTGTATTGCATACTCCCAGCGGCAATAATGACCAGTAGCAGGATCAGTAATTATGCCTTGGTTTAAGGTGGCTGTGGCTTGATAGCCTTCTGGGATATGATGAGTAAATTCACGGGGAATCAGGTACAGAGGTGAAACTTGTAAGTTGGTTTTTCCCCAATGTCCTAATCCTAAAACATCCCGACTCGCCCAAAATTTGTTGATATCAGGAAAAGTGCGACAGAGGTATTCATCATTTATACCCAGGATTTGGGCTGCTCCGCCGCTATAGGGCTGATTGCCAATGGGATCTTCGATGGAGTACATGAAGGCGATAGTTTGCCGAATTTCGGGCAGTGTGACGCGGTAATACCAGCCCTCAAAAAAACGGCGATCGCTCCCATCCCAATGATAACCACTATGGGGAGTTTGGGTGAAATCAAGCAAATTTTTGGGAATATTCAGCATAAGTTGTGTTTTGTTATTTATTTTTTGGTATGGGCAATGGGGAAACTTTCGACTAAAATGGGGCAATCACTGAATTTCATTACATATTCCGTATTTTAACCGTCGTATTAATGAACAAGAAATGTAACCCAAAAATGAAAGTTAGATCCCTTGATCACAAAAAGACATTTTATCAACCATCCATATTCCACATTCCCCAATGATACTTAATCCTATTTTCCAGGCAAAGTTTAGGTTGATAAGTCTCTGACTAAATCAAGCTAGTAGTTCGTCAAATTTATTTTGACGGGTAATAATAGGAGAAACTTCTGTTTTCCCTCCCCTACTCCCCTACCCCTCTTCTCCCCCTACTTGCCTTTACCCGTCATTTTTGGATTGACAGACTACTAGTGCTGTCCCGCTTTTCACCGCTAAGTCTAAACTCCAACAGTTAGGAACTTTACAATTTAGTATGCGTTGTGATTAAATACCTAATATTAAATGCTGAATGTTAAGTATTTAATATTAGGTAAATGTATTTAAAATTCACGATCCTAACTGTTGCAAAATCTCGCAGTGTAGTAAAGTGTATCCATTCGGGAAGATTTGTAAAAGACAGGATTTATTCTGGTACAATTGCATATAATCCAGTTTAAGCTCTTTTCATCTTTTATAACTTACCTTACTTAAATACAAAAAAGGTATTGATTCACAAATTCATGTTCTTACAAGCCAAGCTCTAAAAAAAATACTTATGCTAGAGATAGGATTTGAGACTAATAGGGGCAGTATTCAGTTAGTAAAACTTCCACGCTTTATCTCTCTATTTCTGATGATGGGAGATGTTTTTGGCCTATTTGTCTGTTTAGGAATTAGTTCTTACGGGACTCTGGGTCATCCATTGGCAGGATTTGATCCGTTTGTGTATGTATTTATACTAATAACCTTAACAGGAATGTATTTGTTAGATACATACCATCCAGAGAAAGAAATTGCTGGTTTACAAGCTCCGAATCGCATCCTGATCAGCAGTTTAACAGTTGCCATCATAACTTCCGTGTTAATTAATTTACTGGGAAACTGGGAACGTAATCCAGTGGGAATGAGGGGGATACTGCTAGTTAACCTGGGAATTTTTACCATCTGGGCAATGATCTTAAGAATATGGGCATTTAATTGGTGGCGATCGCAATCCCAACAAAGTCGGTGGTTGATGATAGGAGCAAACAATCATGCCATAAAATTTGCCCAAATGTTCCTAGCCCAAAATCCATTGGGGCGATTAGTGATCCTGACTGAAACAGGTCAACATATCCCTGAACTAGCAGAAATAGAACCCCAATTAAGTCATGAAGGCTCTCTCAATGACTTATCATATTGGAGTCATCAACCCTTATCGGGAGTAGTCGTAGGAACTCAAATCAGTCTCTCTGATAAACAAGTGCAGAGTCTTATGCAACTCCGACTAAAAGGGACTCCCGTTTACCGTTTACCTGATATTTGGGAAACCCTATGCTACAAACTTCCCTCATCTCTACTTGAGGATGAGTGGTTTGCCTTTAGCAGTGGTTTTAACCTCGTATTTTGTGGTAACAGTCTCAAAATCAAGCGGGTTATGGATATAATCATCACCGGTCTCTTGTCTGTACTGGTGTCACCACTCATGATATTCGTAGGACTGATCATCAAGTTAGATAGTCCAGGCCCAATTTTTTATAGCCAATTACGAACAGGATTATACGGTAAACCATTTCGGGTTTATAAATTCCGTTCCATGTATCAAGACGCAGAAAAGAGAGGCGCACAATGGGCAAGTCAACGTGACCCCCGCATTACCAGAGTAGGATATTGGCTAAGAGTGCTGCGAATTGATGAACTACCCCAAATTTGGAACGTGTTATGTGGAGAAATGAGTCTGATTGGTCCGCGTCCAGAAAGGCCAGAGTTTGATGTTAAACTCAAAGAAGCAATTCCCTATTATGAAATGCGTTATCTAGTCAAACCAGGAATTACTGGTTGGGCCCAAGTGCTTTATGCCTACGGTGCTTCCTTTGAAGATGCCTACGAAAAACTGGCTTACGACCTTTACTACATCAAAAACTATTCCTTATGGTTGGATATAGTGATAGTCTTGAAAACCATCAGAGTTGTTTTATTAGGTAAAGGCAGATGAATCGAAAAGTCTTGGTGACAGGAGGTGCCGGCTATATTGGTTCCCACGTTGTCCGTCAACTAGGTGAGGCTGGCTATGATGTGGTTGTATATGACAATTGTTCTACAGGAGTAGCAAAAGCTGTGCTTTATGGTGACCTAATTGTTGGCGACTTAGGAGATATAGACCGCCTTTACCAAGTCTTTGGCAAACATCAATTTAGTGCAGTGCTGCATTTTGCTGCCAGTCTAGTTGTACCAGAATCCGTTGCCTATCCCCTCGATTACTACACCAATAACACCCGGAATACCCTGAATTTACTCCGGTGCTGTAGTATCATGGGTGTTGACCAATTGATATTTTCTAGCACAGCGGCAGTTTACGGCGAACCTAGAGAAAATCCCGTCACAGAGTTTACTCCCACTTTACCGATTAACCCCTACGGTCGCTCCAAACTGATGAGCGAATGGATGATTCAAGACTACGGACTGGCATCTCGGCTGCGGTATGTAATTCTCCGCTATTTCAACGTCGCAGGAGCCGACCCCGGTGGCAGAATTGGACAAAACTTAACCAATGCAACTCATTTAATTGCCAATGCTTGTAATGCAGCCCTGAAACGCCAACCAGAATTCAAGATATTTGGCAATGATTTCCCCACCCCAGATGGGACAGGAATTAGAGATTATATCCATGTCGAAGATCTAGCCACAGCCCATGTTGATGGGTTACGCTATCTAGAACGGGGTGGTGAAAGTCAAATTCTTAACTGTGGTTATGGAAAAGGTTATAGTGTCAGACAAGTTGTGGAACGAGTTAAGGACATTTCTGGGGTAGATTTTCCTGTGATTGAAGTAGAGCGTCGTCCCGGAGATCCAGCCTGTGTTACCGCTGATGCAGAAAAAATCAAACAGGTATTGAATTGGCAACCCAAGTATAATAACCTAGATAATATCATCTCCAGCTTTCTCGCCTGGGAGAAAGGTAAGCTGTTACAAAGCTATAAGTAGGTGGGCGTTAAAAATTGTCGTTGGGGCAAGGGAACAGGGAACTCTTAACAGGGAACAGGAAGAGAGTTTTGAGTGATTTTACTCTTGTAGGGTGCGTCAGACCCAATAATTTGGTAAAAAACAGATTTCCTCTGTCTGACGCACCCTACTCAATACGACAATCAAACTGCGTAACAAATAATCGCTATTTTACAAATGTTAAATGCCAAAAGCCGGGGATGAGTGATTTTTGTTCAAACGGATGATCTAAGTAGGTGAACACAATAAAACCAAACTGTGTAAAGAAATGTAAAATCGCCCAAACCCTCTTCACTCTTGCCTTTTGCCTTGCCATAACGACAATTTTCAACGCTCACCTACTTACAACTTGTACAGCGCTTCCTACACTTAGTATATTTTCTTAAATTAATTTATGTCCATTAACCAAGAAGAACAAGATTCCCCTATTGATATTCAACAGTACTGGCTAATATTCAAAAGACGTTGGCCTGTGGCATCAGTCGTATTTGCTTTTGTCTTCGGAGTCACAGCCCTTGTCACTTACTCAACAAAACCAGTTTACGAGTCAGAAGGGAAATTGGTTTTCACTAAAAAAAGTGGGGCTTCATCACTCTCAAGTCTCTCTCAACAGATGGGAGAATTGGGCGCACTGACAAACCTTAGCAACCCAGTAGATACTGAATCTGAGATCATCCGCTCCTATCCCATCGTTATAAAAACTATTACCACACTAAAGTTGACAGATAATCAAGGCAAACAGCTTTCTTTGGAAGTTTTTCTCAAAAAACTGAAGCTGAAGACTGTCCGAGGAACAGATGTGATGCAGCTTTCTTACAGAAGTACAAATCCCCAGGAAGCAGCAGATGTGGTGAATTCCCTGATGAAATATTACTTAGAGAGTAATGTTCGCACTAACCGCACCGAAGCTAGGTCAGCGCGAGAATTTTTATCCAAGCAATTACCAGAGGTTGAACACCGAGTTACGAAAGCAGAAATGAACTTGCGCCGGTTTAAAGAGAACAACCGAGTGGTGGCTCTGGATGTAGAAGCGAAAACTAGTTTGGAATCTCTGGGAAAGCTGAATGAATCAATTACCCAGAGCCAAGGGGAATTGGCGGCGGCCTTGACTCGTTCCGTAGCTTTACAGAATGAAATGAAACTGGGTACACAACAGGCTGTGGATCTCAGTACCTTAAGTCAATCACCCGGTGTACAACAAGTCCTCACAGAATACCAAAAAACCCAATCTGAACTAGCAGTGGCGCGAAGTCTTTATACTGGTGATAATCCAAAGGTCGTGGATTTAGCCATGAAAGAGACATCTCTGAAAAAATTACTAGAAGAACGAGTCGGCCAGACCGTTGGTAATTTTGAGTCCCTATCTAAACAGAATTTGCAAATAGGAGAACTTAAACAGGCATTAACTCAAGACCTTGTCAAATCGGAGGTAGAAAGGTTAGCATTAACAAAACAAGTGGAGGAATTGCAAAGGGTATTTATAGTTAACAGAAAACGTTTGGATAGCTTGCCTCGACTGGAACAACAACAGCTACAGCTACAGAGACAGTTAACTGTCGCACAAATCACCTACCAAGAATTTCTGAAGCAATTCCAGTTGGTTCAGGTTTTAGAGAATCAGAATGTAGGTAATTCGCGGATCATTTCTGGAGCTTTAGTTCCTGAACGTCCCATTTCTCCTAAGATTCCCCTCAACCTAGCACTAGGCGGATTTTTGGGAGTTATTTTAGGCGCAGGAACGGCACTGGTGTTGGAATCCATGAATCAATCCCTCAAAAATATTGAAGAAGCCAATCGGCTGTTAGGCTTTCCTTTGCTGGGGACGATTCCCCAATATGGGGAAAAAAATCCGAAAAATCGGCAGGAAGGTCGGCAAGAGTTGCCATTATTGGATAACCCCTATTCACCAGTCAGTACGTCTTTTGAAATGCTCCAGACTAACCTGGGGTTCACAGTTTCTGACAAAGAATTGCGGGTGATTTTGGTGACTAGTGCAACCCCTGGAGAGGGTAAATCTTTTGTGGCGGCAAATCTGGCTCTAGCAGCAGCTCATGTAGGAAGACGAGTCCTGTTAGTGGATGCTGATATGCGTCGTCCCCGTCAGCACCGGATTTGGGAAATACACAATTTGCTGGGATTAAGCAATATCTTAGCCGGTCAGGCGCAGTTAGAAAATGCTGTCCAGGAAGTATCCCCTCTGGTGAATATGTTACCAGCAGGAAAAATTCCGCCTAGCCCAGTGGCACTGTTAGATTCCCAGCGCATGGCTACCTTGGTTGAAGAGGCTAGTAAGGATTATGATTTCGTAATTATTGACACACCTCCCTTAACGGTTGTTACTGATCCCCTGATTGTTGGCAAGTATGTGGATGGGTTATTGCTGGTTGTCCTTCCTGGACAGGTGGAGTATTCAGCGGTAACTGCGGCGAAGTCATTACTCAATCAGGCGAAAGTGCCTATTTTGGGAATGGTGGTGAATGGTATTGGTAAGGAAAGTGGTTATGGTGGATATTACTATGCCAGTGGTTATTACGGAGGTAAAGAAGACAAGAAGAAGTCTTCGGAGGCTAATGTGCGGTCAGGGTTTTTTGGTCGGGTGTGACCTGTCTTTACATTCTGACGAGATTAATTAAATTGTCTGTGTTTTAGGAGTTGAGCTTTGATGGTCTTTTGATCTCGGTTCCTCCCTCGCAACCTGCTCGTAACTGGGGAGGCCGGAGCAGGGGAAAGCTAGTGTGTTAATTCTGTGAATCCTTTAC
>NZ_VIKX01000175.1 GCF_009711935.1 Dolichospermum sp. UHCC 0259
CTCCTATCCCTGTTACTTCCTAATTCCTTTTTAGTGGGGGAGTGTGAACAGTTACCTTCCTTTATGGATTGATAATCATCTATTGACAAAAAAAAGAAGGGAAAAGAAGCTAGAACCTTTATGGATTAGTTATTTTTTAGGAGATTTATTCGGTTTTTTGGCTAAGATTATCTACTTAGTGAGTGATCAATTTAAGAAAATTTCTGATTCAATTTTAGAAAAAAAATGGTTTCCTCACAAGAATTTTTTGATTTTTCCTTCTGTTGTAATTTTATTAATATGGCACTTTAATCCAAACTCAAGAAATTGGTGGTATTCCTTTGAAGGTTGGATAGTAAGTGGAAAATCAAAACCAATGGTTTCATCAATTTCTCCAGAGGAATTTGTTAGAAATTACTATGACTATCTTAATAATGACCACCATTCAATAGCTTATAACTCCTTATCTTCAGATTTTAAAAAAAATCAATCTAATTATAATGATTATCTAGATTGGTGGAGTATAAAAGTAAAGCAAGTTAATCTAGATAACATCCGCATAGTTTCACAAAATGCTAATTCTGCAATAGTAGATGTTCGTTTGCTATATTTTATGAGAGAAACACAAAAGTTGTCTAAGCCGGAAGATATAAGATTGTTCCTAATTTGGGATTCTCAAAATCGTACATGGTTAATTGATTCTTCAAAAAATATTTAATGAAGGAATGGTATCCCTTCCTCATAATCTCCACTCACAATAGTCTTCTCCCCACTATGCAGAAATCCTCTCAACCAAAACCTGTTGCATAATTTGCTGCTTCAAAGAATCCGCCGCAACTGAAGCAATAATTTCCCAATCTTTTTCTGTCAACATTACCCCAAGCAGTTCACGCAACACCTGATGATTAGAAATAAACTCTTCACCAAAAAGTTCATCCCTCTGCAACATAGTTTGAATATGTTCTTTAACAGTAGATGTAGGTAGCCTGAATCTTTCCAGCAACTTCTCTCTTGCTGTAGCAGATGCTATAGAAGTGGCAGTTCCTAAATTCCAATCTTTAATTAACAAACGGACTTCTCGATTCAACGAAATCCGCAAAGTTTTTAAACGATAAAACAATTCGGGATTAAGTAACAGTTGACTAAAACCAGAACCCCAATCTAAACCAGCACCAATATTACCCCCTACCTCTTCCTCAGCTTGGATGCTTTTTCTCAACCATTCTTCATTCAGCAATAAATCCATCGGGTTTGCTAATTCTTGGTTAGGGGTGAACGGAATATAATTAGATTCTTGCTGACTCATTACTTACCCTCACTGCTTTTGTTATAAGAACGCCATACACCGTACTCAAAATAAACTAAATCATCGTAATCTTCATCCTGACCCAAATCTAGCATTCCTTGATTATCGTAGAATTTTTCCGTTCCTGGTAAAGAATGCAAGCCTACCCTACCTTCATAACCTAGCTGGAAACTGCGGGTTCGGGCAAATACCAGAAATACACTCCCAACACCTTTGTATCGTGGTGGGCGTTGGACATCCTGGCGATTCCAAGGTGCTGTAGCAATTCCATCAATATATACTAAGCGTTTACCCTCTGTGATGCGTGATCCGTGCATCTGAGTTTCCATCAGCATCAATCCTTGGGTTTCACCTTCGCACTCAATGGCATAACCTTCACGGTTTGAACTGCTGGCAATAAATCTCAGTTTAAACTCCCAGTCCCAAAATTTATCAGCTTGTACGTATAAATTTAGTCGGCTTTTCCACAGCGATAGATAATCATCAACGTGCTTTTGTGCCAGTTTCACTAAATACGCATTTACAAAAGTGCTATCCTCACCACGAATTAGCTGAACTTGCAATTGCACTCGTTACTCCTTGTTGGTGAAAATGACTGTGTTAACAGACTAAAATACTATCATTAATATAGCGTTTTCTAATCTAACGAGGTACAAAATTATCTGCGTTCATTTGCGTTTATCTGCGTTCAATTTTTACTGCTTGTACCTCACTTGAATGGTAATTGCTATAGTTGAGTTTCCTGAGTGCAGCAGACAAGATTTACGAATGCTTCTGTACAACCTTTACCAACTTTATCAGTTCAATTCTATATTCTGACTTCGACTCTGGTTTCTATTATTTGATATTTCCTGTTTATTATTTAGCGATGCCTGGGTTGAGTATAGCGACTTCTCAGAGGATATATTTGCTGATAATCGCTCCCTCTCTAAAATCATCTCCTCTAACTCACTTGCGGCTGCTTCTGAAAGTGGAAATATCTCTTCTCCTGTGTGAATATTCCCTCTACAAATCGTTCGCTTATTCTCATTTCGCACAATAAAATCACCACTAGACTGAACATAAGCCGTCCACTGTCCACCAATTTTGAATTGCTCAATTTCCTTACTTTCAGATTGATTGGCTTGTCGCTGTTCGTAGGTAATACCAATCGCTTCTACCAAATTATCAAACATTTCCTGCCGCCAAAATTCACGGTGAATAGCTCGCAATTCTCCAGCATTATCTAACTTTGGTTCTGATTCTGGTAATGTCACATCTGGCAACTCTATCGAATCAGCATTAACCTTGAGGATAATACTAGAACCTTCTGGTTTTAACGTGGCTACAAATGTAGTTCCCACAGGCAACTTCGGACTATCAGGTGCAAAAGTTCCTAAATTCTGACCATCAATTTGTAATATTGGTGTCCCGTTATAACGATAAAAATCTGGGTGTGATTCTGGTAATTCAAAAACTCCTACTTCTAGAGTCACACTCCGTTTTCTCCATTGCTGACTGGCAAAATTCTCATCAGCAAAATCATTGTATTTAATCCCCAACACTTTCATTTCTTCAAACTGAAAATCCTGAAGATGCTGACATACTTCCTCAGTAAATAAATTATATGCCAAAGCCCCTACACCCGCATCCTGACGTGATGTTGCCCAACTATGATCTGCGGGAGGGATAATTCGTAAATCTTTGGGGATATTCAATTCATCTAAATCGTGAATATTGTCACCAAATTTAGCTGCTAATTTCTCAACTAATTTGGGAGATAAATCTTTAAAAGCAAATTCAATCACAGGTAATTGGGGATGAATAGTGGCATCAAATTCAATTCCTTTTTGTTCTAAAGATTCCTTCCATTTAATCGCATCTTTCCCAAACGGAACAGTCAAAACATAAGTATCTTGTGGTAGTGCTGCACTAGGCATTTCATAATTATGCTCAAAGGAAAACGTAATTTCCATCTGTGCTGCCAACTGTAAACATTCCTTACGATGTCGGTCTAATTCTGGACGAGTGTGTTGTGTGTGCCACAGTGCTGCTGCACCCTCAAATCTATCCTCTGAAGTGGTGAACAATTCATCAATTTCGGCTCTGTAACTATCGTAAAGTTTGCCCAATTCTTCATTAAATGCTTCTCTATCATCTCCCACCCGTTCTTTAATTTCATCTCTCGATTGTTGAAACCTAGTTTTTAATTCTTCTGCCCATTCTAAAGCATCTACTGATAAGGTTTCTTTGGGAAACAAATAACGAAATTCATGTCTATCTCTACTGCGAATCCGTGTTGGTTCCCACAAGGGATTTACTACTTCTCTGGCAATCACATTTATTGCTCCTGGGGCATCTGCTGGCATAGCAAAGGAACGATAAAGTCGGTCATCTTTTTTAAAGTCAAAGAAGTAACTAGGATGGGATTCTGACCATTTTTTGGCATCTGCTAATAAATTCGCACCATCAATTTCTTGAATGTCCTCCAATCTTTCGGCACTTTTGGGTGAATCTACTTCTACTTGCAGTGCTTGAAAAAGACGATTTAGCAGCTTCCTTTGTCGTCTGATAAATCGTTCGCTATTTTCACCTTCACGCGGCATTGAGGACTGGACACGCCCAATGTTTGTCGCCACTAGACCTACTTTATTTTGACTGCTGGCAGCGGCAATTTGTGATAAATCACGGTATTTTAAATTGCCTTCTTCATCTGTAATTTCCGTATATGCCAACTTTGGACGTTGTTTAACTGGTTTAAAATGTCCGGGTTCACCAGCGCGGAGTGTTTCTTTGGCAATATTGGGCAGTTTATTAGCAGGACTAACCATTAATTGGTCGCCGTCAAAATCAGCTTGGTGATATTCCTCAGCGTCTTTGGGGTGAATCCAAACTACGTTGCGAGTTTTCTTCAATTCTGGATCATGGACGTTATTGTAAAGACGAATATTGTCTGAGTTGACAATAGGGTAACGGGTAAGAATCACATCTCCTTCTGGTAGGTGGGGGACACAAATTGTCCCTCGTGGTAAAGTGTCGCATGGCATGGCCATACCCGAATTATGGCTGTATCCACTTTTAATGGCTAGGTCACGCCATTGATTGGCGATATAATCAGTAGCAAATTTGCGAAATTTGGGTGTTTCAATTAATTGACCATATTTATCACTGCGAAGTAGAGAAATCCAGCGAGATTCCTGTACTTGATTGTTAGTATTATCGTCTATTCCGTTAACAGTTTCTTCTGATGGTTCTTGTTGGGATTGTTGTTTGTCATATTGTTGAATAATGTATTTTGCCAAGGTCAAGGGATTACTTTGTAACTCAGCTAGTTCCTGAGCTTTTTTCTCAGTTGGTTGACTTAAATCTTGTTGAACTGCTGCTTCTGAATACCAAATGGTAAACTGCCAACTATTATCGTAACTGGTGGCTTTGGCATTACCTCGATTACCTATTACTGCTTGGGGAAGTTGATATTCACCACAAGGGATTAAATCTTGAAGTTGAGATTTTTTGATGCCTTTAATTGAGGAACGATCCATAACAATATCGTAACCTTCAGTATCTGTTAATTTGGCATCTGGTAAAAAAGTTCCTTTCGCTAAAAAGCTGGTTTTTGGAGCTTGAGAATTATCACTTTCAGTCCAACATTTCATCCACGCAAATCGAAATTGCAGTGGACAATTACGTTCTTCTCCCAGTTGTTTAGCTAGTCGCGGTGAAATCTTGCCGTGACAGTCTCCGGTTTTGTAATCGTAACTGTTCACACTCCCCCACTAAAAAGGAATTAGGAAGTAACAGGGATAGGAG
>NZ_VIKX01000176.1 GCF_009711935.1 Dolichospermum sp. UHCC 0259
TGAGCTTTCAGGTATCCTTTTTTCTATCATACTTTCTGCATGAAGGAAATCCCTGGTTTTCCTGTCAAAATTAACACACTAGGCAAGTCCTACAGCCAGCTTTTCGCGTGTTTCCTGTTCCCATTCCTGATACCCCTTGTCCCACTCCGATAATAATTTAAGTGCTTTAATTATCACCTCATCAGCATTAGTGTAGTGACCTGTAGCAATATAAGCCTGTATCAATTCCTGAGTTTCTGGTTTAACTTGAATATTCATGATGTATTTCCTAGTTAATTAATAGCCTATCCAAAAATGCTAACAATTATGGCTTACGCTAGGCTGCAATATCACATTTTCGCCTGTACCTGTTCTAACAATAAAATAAATCTCATCTAAAAACCAATAACAGAAACAGCCTTGCGACGTTGTTCTGGGGATACCTCCAGATAACGTTGCAGACTTCCCAAATCATTATGCCCACTAATTTCTTGAATGTGCCTTAGCGGGATGCCAGCCGAAGACATTTGATTAAGAGCAGTGCGTCTAAAAGAGTGCGTTGAAACTCCTTCTAGACCAACCCGTTTAGCAGCTTCACGCAGAACCTTATCAGCCCCATATCTTGTCAATCGTTCCGTCACACCACGCTTACCGGGGAACATTGGACCTGGTTTGGGATTATGTGCTGCCAAAAATTCTGCCAACCCCGGTTCGATATCAACAACGCGAGTTTTCAACTTGCCTTTAGTGGTAGACTTGCGGAAGGTTAAAGTACCGCCTTTGATATCAGTCGTTTGGAGTCCCAGTGCCTCAGACACTCTACATCCGGTAAAAAGACAAATGGCGAATAAAGCGCGATCGCGTGGGTTAGTCAAACCCTTATCAAACAGTAACCTCAATTCGGAGGAATTGAGGATTTTGGCTTGTCCGTTCCCTGCTACTTTCATAGTAGATGAAACCCTTTATGTATAAGGATAACACCAGTCTACACGAAACCTGGATTTCGTTGACTATAGGGGTGAAAGGTTGTGATTGCGTGATGGGTGAGAGCAGCTAGGACGGCAATTTTTTTCAACTTATCATTCACCCCACGTCAGAATCAGGGTTTTGGGCTTTTTGATAATCTCTGCTTATAATAGTAAGTTTGTTTTACTTTTATACTTATTTCCATACCCCAATCTATGTGACTTGAACCATAATTTGAGCCAAATTGGGGTAAAGACAAGATACGCGCAAAATTTAGCACGACGTAAATTTTTTGTAACAAATTCAACGTTATCGCCTGTGTCTATATGCTAAAAAAGCACACTGAGTAAGGCTTTCAGTCTTATAAAAGCTTCCCGCTTATTTATCCCATCTTGTCAAACATTGCCGAAAACGAAAGTTGAAGACTCTGATCAAGAAAGGACAAAACCCTTGTTATTTCGCTCAATTAATCTCATAACATTACCTAAAATGAGCCAAACTAGGCAATGTTTGAAAGGCATACTCGTCTTATGTAGTAGCAATCCAAAACTGTTGCTAGATAAAGGAAAACACACGCTTATCATCTATTATTGCAATGAATCGCTCTCAAAAAACAATGGGGTTTCCATAACGCATATTAAGTGATGATTCCGCACAACAACATTTCCATGTAATACACCGTTAATTTGACGTTTTTCCGTGTATTACATGGATAAGATTAGTTCTCTACTTTAAAGAGAAGAGAAGCATAAAATGAACACCTACTTCCTGAAGCATAAAATGAGCTAAAAGCTCATTTTATGGTGCAAGTCACAAGTAGGGGGGAGGGAGGAATGGAAAGAGAAATGCCCGTGCGGAAGCCGAATCGGGAGTATAGGACGAACTGACTTTTGCAAGAGGTCTACTGTCGCGCCATAATAGTCCGCATTTCAGCTTCCCGATCTTGAATCAAATCGCCACTAACATCAACAATCACACTATAAATCTTACCCGTAAACTTAAAAGGCGGCTCATAATCAGGTATTACAGGCGCACCAGGGGCAATTCCACAGGTGACACCACTGGTTAGACCTAGTGCTAAAGGAGTAGTTACAGGCACATCAATCTGCCCGACCAATTTCTCATCAATATACAATTGTCCGCGTCCTGGCGTTCCTTTTCCCTTCGCTAAATCTGGTTGACCTGTGACTTTAAACTCAAAGCGTAACTGGTGACGACCAGCCAGCACAGATGACCCAGATTCAACATGATAGAGCGATCGCCCCACATAATTATGAACCCAGTGCAGTTTGCCATCTTTGACATAGAAAGAATAGCCACTATCATTACCCCCGTGTGCCAGTAATATCCCTTCCGCGCCACCTGTAGAAATCTCCACATCAGCCGTAATACTGTGGGGACGATTTAACACCCTCACCGCACTACCGGCGGGAATCGCTTGAGTATCAGGATAGTAAACATAGCGGCTACGATTGACAGCAAGCTGGGGGCGTTCTTCCGCCAGTCGTTGTACGCCACGTCCATCCACAGGCAATACATTATACTTACCAGCCTCAACATACCAAGTAGCAATCATCTCAATTAACTTAGGGCGATTATCAGCCGCAATATTGTGATTTTCCGCAAAATCTGAAGCGACGTGATACAGTTCCCAATGGTGGGTATCCAAATCCGTCAGAGTTTCCGCCGAAATTGCCTCACCAAAAAACTGCCCCGCTTCTGTAAATGAAGGACCCGGCCAAGGACATACCGCCCGCCAACCATCATAGTAAAGAGAACGATGTCCCATCATCTCGAAATACTGGGTAATATGCTTAGTAGGGGCGGTACTATGATTAAAAGTATGGGCAAAACTGACACCTTCAATGGGGGATTGAGTCACACCCTTAATGGTTGTTGGTGGTGCAATTTCCAGTAATTCCAGCACCGTCGCCACAAGGTCAATAGCATGAGCGTACTGAGTCCGAATTTCCCCTTTTGCCTCAATACCTTGACTCCAATGCACAATTAAAGGGTCGCTGATTCCCCCTCGATAGGTTTCCCGTTTCCACCGTCGGAAAGGCGTATTTCCTGCCCAAGTCCAGCCCCAAGCATAATGGTTAAAGGTTTCGGCACTGCCTAATTTATCCAAGGCTTTGAGATTTTCCTCTAGGGATTCTGGCACATTATTAAAAAACAGGTTTTCATTTACTGAACCTGTTGGTCCCCCTTCCGAACTTGCACCATTGTCCGAAATCACCATAATTACAGTATTCTCGAACTCACCGATAGATTTGAGAAAATCGAGTAAACGACCGATATGATGGTCAGTATGGGTTAAAAAACCAGCATATACTTCCATCATCCGGGCATAAAGCCGTTTTTCGGCTGCTGGGAGGGAATCCCAGTGCGGGACATCGGGATCATGGCGAGAAAGTTCGGCATCTGCGGGAACAATCCCCATTTCTTGCTGACGGGCAAAAACCTTTTCCCTATAAGCTTCCCAACCATCATCAAATTGTCCAGCGTAGGCATCAGCCCATTCTTTGGGGACATGATGGGGGGCGTGCATTGCTCCCGGACAGAAATACATGAAAAAGGGCTTATTTGGGGCAATCTGCTTGGCATCAGCGATAAAGCTAATGGCTTTGTCTGCTAAATCTTCGGTTAAATGGTAGCCTTCTGCGGGGGTCTTTTCTGGCTTAACGGTGTGGTTATCATAAACCAAATCTGGATAATATTGGTGGGTTTCTCCGCCGAGAAAACCATAAAAACGCTCAAATCCACGACCGAGAGGCCAGCGATCATAGGGTCCGGCGGCTGAAAGTTGATCTGAGGGGGTTAAATGCCATTTTCCTAACGCATAGGTGTTATAACCCTTCTGGAGTAATATCTCTGAAAGAAACCCATTCTCAAAGGGAATATTCCCATTACCTCCGGGATAACCCGTAGACCCTTCTGTAATGCAGGACATGGCGTTAGAATGATGATTGCGCCCAGTCAGCAGACAAGAACGGGTAGGGGAACATAAGGCAGTTGTATGTAAGTTGTTGTAGCGTAAACCATTGGCGGCTAGTGCGTCTAGGTTGGGTGTTTTGATAGGACTTCCGTAGCTTCCAAATTGTCCAAATCCTGTATCATCAAAGACGATAAATAGGATGTTTGGTGTATTTTCTTTTGCCCGCAATGGTTCTGGCCAAGCTGGACTGGATTTATCAACTGTCCGACCGATGACACCAGGGAAGGTGGTTCCGGGTTTGTATTCACGCAGAGACATAAATCTAAACTCTTGAGAATATTTAATTTTTAACAAAAACCCCGAAATTCTATATCCTCTTTAGGAGGGGTCATTTCTTGACACTCCACTCTCTAAAAACAAGGCTAGACTGTGCCAAAACGGGAGAATCGTACGCTAAGGAATTGAGGTAAGTGCTGAAAGTATTGTGATAGTTAGCTTTCAGCCATTGCCAGAAATCAATTTTTCCAAAAATCTGATGAGTATGGGGTTTAGATGACTCAGTTTACAGATCAAGAGTAATACTCATACTTTTGATCTATTCAGAATCTGACACTTTTAGTTGATCACACTCATTTACTTAATGACTATCAAATAAATATTTAATATCCGTAAGTAGGAATTTTTTTAAACGCTGCTTGCGCCACTTCTTCCGCACGTTTAGAAGTTACTTTTGAATAGCGTAAAGTCATTTGAATTGTCTCATGACCCATAAGTGCGCGCAGCTCGTCAATGCCCATCAAACCAACCCGTTCCGTACCAAAAGTGTGCCTTAAATCATGAAAACGAATCCCTTGTAACTCGGAAGTACCATCAATCAAGTCCACCAAGGATTTATACGCAGTTGCATAAGACAAACGCGAAACCTCCCTGGTAAAAGGTTGTTGGGCAGTAAATAAGGCACTGACACCTGAATGCCTGTAATATTTCAGGTAATTATTGAGACAATTAACAATATTTTCACTATAAAAACACCAGCGTTGTTTATTCCGTTTACCTATCACTTGAAATTTCCGATTCTCAATATCTACGTCAGATAAGTCCAAAGCCAATATCTCGGAAATTCTGGCTCCAGTGCTATGTAATAAATGCACCAACGCATCCAAACGAGCATCGGATTTAGTGATTTGGAATAAAAGACTCAATTGTACTGATGTTAAATAACGTACTTCCTCATCTGAATTATGTTCTCCCTTTTCCCCATCTGGTTTACGTCGTTTCAGGTGAGAAATTGGATTTACTCGAATATATCCCTGGGTTAGGGCAAAGTTAAATAAAGCGGTAATTACTGCCTGATGCTTGTGGTGAGTTGTAAATTTGACTTGCTTCAAATCATTTAAATATGTAACCAATATTTCTCGGTCGATAATCTCTATTGACAAACTCCCATAAAGCTGAAGTAATGGCATAAAAATCGACTCATAGCTACGAATAGTTGAATTAGTTAATCCCGGTCGGTCTAAAAAATCTGTAACTAATGCGGCTAAAGTAATAGTCATAATTTTAGGAAATTATGAATTAATTGCAATAGAATACATATATTAATTTAATATTAAAAAGTAATAAAAATAGCAATACTTTTATGAATGTATCTATCACCGATGTGGTTCCCAACCCATCTGAGCCGTTGGGACAGTATATTCAACGGGTTCGTGATTCTATGCGGTTAACACAATTGGAATTAAGTATCAAAGCAGGTATACATATCCAAACTATACGTAAAATCGAATCCGGTGCAACATCCCGACTCAGCCAAAAATGCCGTTCTGGATTGGCTGCTGCTCTTGGTATCCCCCAGGAATACTTAGATGCTGTCGTCAAACAAATCTCCCTAGAAACGGTAACTGCACTCAAATATTGTCCCCAATGTTGGATACCGGGGACGACACCAGATCCGATGTGGACTTCACTGCGCTCAAAATACTGCTTTGCTTGCGGTACAGGCTTGCGATAGCGAAGCGCTCCGTAGGAATCGCAATGTAGAAGTTGCAACGAACCTATCATGTCGTTGAAATTTAGGTTCTGTCCGTATTGTGGAGAATCCTATAAACAAACATAAAGTTTTTCATTTTTTACTCCCATTGTATAGAAGCTGCAAAACACAAGAATTGTAAGAATTTCAAAATAAATATACAGGTCTAAAAATTTGGCTACCCGTGAATTACTATCACCCGAACAAAGAAGACAATTTAGAGAAATACCTATAGATATTAGTGCTAGAGATATAGCTCGTCACTACACCTTGAACTCCGATGATTTAAAAGCTATCAATTGTCGTCGTCGCGTACATAATCGGTTAGGATTTGCAGTTCAATTATGTTATTTACGTTTTCCCAGTCGGGTATGGGAATTAGGAGAAAAAGTTCCCAAAACTGTCTTATCTTATATCGCTTTACAACTAGATATTAAACCTAAAGTCATTAAAGATTATGGACTACGAGATACAACTCGACGGGAGCATCTAGCGGAAATTCAACAAATTTTTGGCTATGTATCTTTTAGGATGTCTCATTATAAAAAACTTTCCAAATGGTTAATGGAACTGGCTTTCAGTACGGATAAAGGAATTGCTTTAGTTGAAGCACTGGTTGAAGAAATGCGGCGGTGTCAGATCATTATTCCTACTATATTTACTGTAGAAAGACTGGCTTGGGAAACTAGAAGACGCGCTCAAGAGCAATTTTATTGGGAACTTACTCAACAATTAACATTAATTCAAAAGAAAGAAATTGATGGTTTATTGGTTCTCAATTCTGAGAAAAATCGCACACCTTTAGTTTGGTTACGTCAACCACCAGGTGTACCAAATCCTAAGAACTTCTTAAAGGTCTTGGAAAAATTAGAATTTATCCGTGATTTAAAATTAGATCCTGCTTGTTTACAAAAAGTACATCATAATCGTTTGGTACAATTAACTCGATTGGGACAGAAAAAGACACTTGCACATATAGCCAGATTAGATGATACAAGAAGGTATGCAATTATCATCGCTTTTTTATTAGAAACGGCATCATTGTTAATTGACACGGCAATTACCATGCATGATAAAATGATGGGTAAATTGTTCCGTCGGAGTGAAAACCAACGCAACCAAAAATTTCAACAGGATGGAAAAGCAATTAATGAAAAGGTGCGGCTCTATGCCCAAATTGGCACGGCTTTGATTGATGCTAGGGAGGGTCAAGGGGATGCCTATACTGCAATTGAATCAGTGTTAAGTTGGGATAATTTTGTCAATAGTGTGGAAGAAGCCGAAGAGTTGGCACGTCCTGCGAATTTTGATTATTTTGATTTACTTGATAAGCGTTATTCCCAACTACGTAGATATACACCTAAATTAGTAACTGTTCACACTCCCCCACTAAAAAGGAATTAGGAAGTAACAGGGATAGGA
>NZ_VIKX01000177.1 GCF_009711935.1 Dolichospermum sp. UHCC 0259
GTGAGGCGATTAGCATAAAATTTTACCCATCAAAACTTTTCAAACACCCTCTAAGCCTGTACCTTCATGTTGACGATTCAGGGCGCTATCAATCTGTGTGAAGGGTTGAAAGAGTTTTTGCATATTTTCTGCACTGATGCCAATACCAGTATCAGCGATCGCAAACTGGAGGGCATTTTTGATATCTGAATCTAAGGTAGAATTTTCTCCTCCGGGCTGGGAGGGTGAAGCGTAGGATACTTCTAGGGTGATGCGTCCTCCGGGAGGGGTGAATTTAACTCCATTATTCAGGATATTAATTAACACTTGACGGATTCGCCGCTCGTCTACGGATATATCAGGCAGACCTGTGGGGATGTGCTGTATAACCTGGATACGCTTTTCTAGGGCTTGTTGTTTAATGAAGACGAGGCTAGACTCGCACAGGTGACTAATGGCGACTGTGGAATAGTTGAGTTCTATCTTACCTGACTCAATTTTGGCCACATCTAAAATATCGTTAATTAGCGCCAGTAGGTGATTAGCGCTGCGTTCAACGGTATGGAGAGCTTTGATTTGCTTGTCACTGATAATACCAAATATTTCATCTTGCAGTCCTTCGGTCATGCCGAGAATGGCATTGAGAGGGGTACGCAATTCGTGACTCATATTGGCCAAAAACTCATCTTTGAGGCGGGTGGCGCGGGCTAGTTCTTGGTTAGAGATGTCTAATTCTTGATTACGTTGAGTTAGTTGCTCTTGGGTTTTTTGACGTTGGCTCAGTTCCTGTTGTAATTGCTGAAAGAGGTTAACTTGCTGAATAGCGATCGCTAATTGGTTAGCAACTTGTTGTAAAAACTGGGCTTCTGCTTCTTGCCAAACTCGTTGACTACTGCAAGCATGAACTACTACAATCCCCCAGAGTTTGTTATAGGTATGGGGATTTTGCCAGCGATGATTTTCTAAACCGTGGGCTTCCTGCAAAATCGGAGCGACTATTTTCGATTTAATGTTACCTTCTTGGGAATATTCTCTGAGGCAATCTGTCCAAATATCATCCATGACATCGGGGACGATGCGGGGCTGACCTTGCCAATAGGTATTTAATATTTCATCATCCCAAACTTCATCTTCCCATTGGCGATTTTTAAATTTGGTAAACTCTGGGAAGACGCTTTCTTCGACGATTTGACTACGACCATCAGGGAAGAGACGGAAAATAATCACGCGATCGCACTGAATAATCTCCTGCACTTCCTGGGTGACGATCTGCAAAATTTCTTCCAGAGACAGGGATTGACGATGACGAGTCTGCTCGGTAATTTTCGCCAAAGCTTGCTGTTCCCGCAGTTGCTGGGCAATTTTGGCTTCTGCCTGTTGGCGGATCACCAGTTCTGACTGCGCTTGATGATAGAGATTTGCCTGTTGAATAGCGATCGCCAATTGGTTAGCTATTTGTTTGACAAGGGCAACTTCAAACTCTTGCCAGCAACGGGGCTGAGAACATTGATGAATACATAGCAAACCCCATAAATTTTCTCCCTGTAATAATGGAACTACCAAATTAGCTCGAATCTGAAACTGTGCCAAAACATCACGATGGCAATCTGTAAGTCCAGCATTGTCAATATCATCTACTACTTGCAATATCCCCTGCCGATAGGAAGCCGCATATTGTTCCCCAAAACAGTGGTCATGAATACGGATACTCATGGCCGATGGATAGCCAGCCACTAAAGACTCGGCAATAAATTCACCGTCGTCAAAATTGGACTCAGGATAAAACTTGAAAATTCCCACCCGGTCAGCATCAAGGACTTGGCGAATTTCTTGACAAGCAGTGTTAAAAATACTTTCCAACTCCAGAGATTCTCGAATCCGTTTGGTAATTGTTAATTGTAAGTGTTCCTGTTCTGCTCGCTGTTGTGTGGCTTCTTCTGCCCTTTTGCGATCGCTAATATCAACTAGATAGCCCACACAGTCGTCAATCACACCCTCACTATCCCGATTTAACCGCAACTGGGCAAAAAACCAACGATAAGTCCCATTAGCATGGAGGAGACGATATTCATGGGAATAAATTTCCGATTCTGTCAACTGGGTAAGTCCAGCCACAACCCGATCAAGATCATCAGGATGGAGATGGTCAACCCAGAAATTTGGTTGCTCCAGAAATTCTTGCGGAGAATAGCCTAACACCTGCTGCACATTATCACTAATAAAGGTAGCCCGATAATCATTTTCAGGTTCACAGCTAAACACAATTGTGTGACTAGATTGCATCAAAACCCGGAGACGTTCTTCTGTTTGCCGCAGAACTGCTTGGGTTTTCTTCAATTCCGTCACTTCCACCACTACCGCATTTATTGCCCGTCGTCCATTAGCTAGTTGTATAGGTAAATAGCTGACAATCCAATCCCGCAGCACATTGGGTTGGGCAGGGGTTGTCCCCTGGATGGGGATGTTGCGGACTACTTCCTGAGTCTCCAGGATTTGCTGAAATAGAGGTTCAAGGGTGGGAGTTAGGTCGGGCAAAACGTCCTGTAGTGTTTTATCCAAATGATCTGCGGCAGAGATACCATTCATTTCTGCCATTACTTCATTAATTCGCAGGAAGCGATAATCTTCATCAATCAAGGCAAAGCCAACCTCAGAAGAAGAGTAAATCAGTTCTAATTCATCGGTGCGGGCTTGTAGTTCCTGCTGGACTCGTTTCATTTCATCAATATTGATAAAATTAATGACTAAACCATCCACCTGATTTTTATCCTGTAAATAGGGATAAATCCGCATCAGGAAATTTTGATGATTAGGAGTAAGGGAAACTTCCTGCTCAATTGGTTGTTCTGTATCTAAAACCTGTTGCAATAGCTCCAATAAATTGGGGCAGTGAAAGTTATAGTTCAGGTGTTGAATGGGGCGATGAACATCGGTGGGTAGTAGATTCACAGCTAAAGTAGCGGCTAGAGTAAATTTACGTACCCGCAAATTACAGTCTAGGAAAATTACACCAATTTCACTACTTCGCAGTAAGTTGTCAATATCGTTGTTCAGTTCAATCAGTTGGCCAATTTTGATTTGATATTCAGCATTAAGAGAATACAGTTCTTCGTTGAGGGAATGTAGCTCTTCATTGGTGCTTTGCAGTTCCTCGTTAGAAGCAACTAATTCTTCGTTAGTGGCTTGTTGTTCTTCGTTGATCACTTCCAGTGACTCAATTGTGGAGTGCAAATTTTCGTGGGCTTGTTCTAGTTCATATTCCAGATTAAAAATGCGTTGACTAGCTTCCACTTCTTGCTCAAATTTTTCCACCGGACGGGGCTGGATTGGTTGCACCTCATTTTCAATAATCACCATGAAAAAGTCATCAACGCGGGTATCCCCAGGGTAGTAGGTAACTTCTAAATTGACGTAACGAATTACGTCTCTTTGGTGAAAGTGAATGCCATCATAGAGGACAGGTTTTAGCTCTCGCTTGGCTCGATGCAAGGCAGTAGTGATGGGAAGATCCAGTTCATTAGGGAGTAGATCAGATATCTGGTTCATACTGCTTTGTGGCATTTCCATGATCTGGGCAGCATCGGTAGCCATATAAAACAATGTTAATTCATCGTTAAAGAGGAGACAGGTACAGCCCCGCTGTTGGGCAAAGCCACTCAAAGCCTTAACAAAAAGGGTATCAACCTGTTTGCTGCTGCGGCGAGAAACTGGGGAACGGGAGACAGGAATGGTATTGTATTCTAGGTTTTCGGTAAAGAGGGGTAGGCGAACATTACGACGTTTTTGGTAAATTTTGTATCGTTCCTCAAGGGGGCTAAATTCTTCGAGTAAGTCCCCTGGAGTTTCCGCAGCCCCCAGAAATAACACCCCTTTATATACCAGGGAAAAATGCAGCATTCGCATGATGTGCTGTTGTAAAATCGGCTGCATATAGATCAGGACATTGCGACAACTGATCAGGTGCATTCGTGTAAAACCGATATTTTTGGCCAGGTTGTGGGGGGCGAAGATCATGCTTTCTCTCAGGGTGCGAGAAACATAAAAGTTGCCATCACTAAAGATGAAATATTTTTCTAACCGTTCAGGGGAGACATCAATGGCAATACTTTCGGGATAAATTCCTTCGGATGCTTTGGCCAAGGCTGTATGATCAATATCTGTGGCGAATATCTTGAAACTGATATTTTTCCCTAATTTAGTGACTAGTTCATCTATGAGAATGGCCATAGAATAGGCTTCTTCGCCGCTGGCACAGGCTGTCACCCAAATTCGCAATTTTTGACCATTTTCCAATTCATTGATCAGTTGGGGCAAGACTGCGTTTTCTAGATATTCCCAAGCTTGAGGATCACGGAAAAACCTGGTTACACCGATCATCAAGTAATCTCGTAGCAATACCCGTTCTGCTGATGAGGTTTTCAGGTAGTTTATATATTCCTCTATGTGAGTGTATTCACTCATGGAAAACCGGCGATAGATGCGACGGCTGAGGGTATTGGGTTTGTAGTGGGAAAAATCCAGTTTTTCGTATTCGTTGAGAATATAAATGATTTTCTGTAGTTTGTCTGATTCTAGTTTTTGTAGCAAGGGTTCTGAGGATGTTGCACCTGATCGCTGCATTTGGATGATTTCATAAACCCTCCGGGCGATTTCCTGGGGAGGTAAAACTTGATCTACAATGCCAGAGGCGATAGCGAAGCGCTCCGTAGGAATCGCACTTTGGGGCATTCCGTCAAATTCTGCCGTAGCTGGAGACTGGACAAAGGTTAATCCTCCGGCTTCACTGATGCTCTGTAAACCCCATGTACCATCGTTGCCTGTCCCAGAGAGTACAACACCAAGTGAGCGATCGCCCCGATCCTTGGCTAAAGATTCAAAAAAAATATTAATTGGGAAATTAGGTTGCTGACTGGGAAACTTATTCTGCTCAATCAGCTTGATTATGCCATTTTCAATAATTAAATTATGACCAGGAGTATTCAAATAAACAATATTCGGCTCAACTTTCATCCCCTCTTTTACCCGCTTTACTGTCATTCGGGTGCGTCTTTCCAGTAACTCTTTCATCACGCTTTTAAAGTCGGGTGATAAGTGCTGCACTACCACAAAGGCTGCACCACTATCAGCAGGCATATTGTCAAAAAACTCTTCTACTGCTTGTAAACCACCAGCAGAAGCTCCCACCCCAACTAAAAAACAATTGTCTATTTTCACAACCATTAGCCTACTTTGATTTACTACTATGTATGTTTGAAAACATACTTAAGCATCACATCCGATTTTGGTCAAAAAAGATTATCGCTCTCGATAGTAGTCTCAGTTTAGTTTTTATCAAAACCATATTATTATATTACACCTATAATCAGTAATTTCAAGCTTCAGTTTTACATATCTTGATCACTTGTCCCAAGTTGGGGGGATCTCGGAGGCTAACCGATATAATTAGTTTTGGTTTGTAATTTTGGTTTGTAATTTTAAATTGTCATGACTCTACCTAATTGGATTACTTTTTCTCGACTGTTAGGAATACCTTTTTTACTTTACGGTTTATATAATCCCACCAATGAAGCAAGATGGATATGTTTAACTATATTTTTAATTGCAGCCTTAACTGATTGGTTAGATGGATATTTAGCCAGAAAACTCAACCAAATTAGCGAATTAGGTAAGTTTCTTGATCCTTTAGTAGATAAGTTATTGGTACTCGCACCATTATTAGTATTAGTAGAATTAGGGAAAATCCCAGCTTGGGCAGTATTTATAATTTTAGCACGGGAACTAGCGATCGCCGGTTGGCGAGTTAATCAAACCACCATCAGCGGTGCAAATATTTGGGGTAAACTGAAAACAGTTAGTCAAATCATTGCCATATCTTTACTAATTGCTCCTTTATCACCAACTTGGCAAACTCCCGTTTTAATTGCCTTTTGGATATCTGTAATATTGACAATTGTTTCAGGAATCATTTATCTGATTCCTCAAAAAATTAGCGAAGAAAAATAAAAAATGTGAAATTTACCACAGTTTATTCAAATATGACATAAATCAAAATAAATTTTAGCCACAAGATCACCCGGATTTAATTGCAGACAATTTCCAAATAATTCTGCTGCTTGAGAAAATTCTCCTCGAATGTAAAGGGATAAAGCTGTTTCAAAGACTGTGAGTGTTGCTAATTTTCCTGCTTTAACTTCTGCTATATCAACATCAAAAACCTCATAAACTGTTACTTTTTTGGCTTTTCCCTTGACTTTCACAGTATCAATAATGCGAATAGCATAATCATTAGGATTTTTTAAATGAAAATAAGTCTGTTCTGTAATTAATAAAGATACTCCATAATTTTTGGTGAGAGTTTCGACACGAGAAGCTAGATTAACTGCATCACTAATTACTGTACCATCAATGCGACTTTTTCCCCCCACTGTTCCTAACATTAAATGACCTGTATTAATGCCAATTCCAATTTTAATAGGAGAATAACCTAATTCGATCCGATATTGATTATATTGCCCCAGATTTTGTAACATACTAATCCCTGCTTTTACTGCATTATCAGCTTCACCGCTAAATAATGCCATAATTGCATCACCAATATATTTATCAATAAATCCTTGATTTTCAATAATTACTGGTTCCATATAACTCAGATAAGAATTAATAAACTTAAAATTTTCCTCTGGAGTCATACTTTCAGAAATAGTAGTAAAATCTCGAATATCGGAGAATAGCACTGACATTTCTAACTGTACGTGATCTCCTAATTCGACATCAATAATACTTAATTTATTCAACAATTCGAGAAATTGATGAGGAACAAATCTCTGATATGCTTTGTTTATTTGAAAAAGTTCTTTTGTGAACGCCTTTCGGTCAATTTCAGCTTGCTTGCGAGCAGTAATATCTTCTGCAAAACCTTGATAGTAGAGTATTTTTTGGTAATTATCATATACAGCACAGGTATTTTCACTAATCCAAATAGTGCTACCATCTCGACGATAAATTAGAGACTCAAATTCATACAATTCGCCTTGTTTTTGTAATATTTCTAAAAATTGAACATGACGGTGTGGTTCAACATATAATTGATGTTGACTATCACTCATATCTGCTATCAACTCTTCAGGAGAATTATAGCCATATAGCTTGGCTAAAGCTAAGTTAGCATCAATATAAATTCCTTCATAGGAAATTTTAAAAATTCCGATAATAGCATTTTCAAAAATTGCCCTAAACTTGCGTTCGCTAGTAGTTACCAATTCTAAAGATTTTTCTAATTCTTTATTTAAAAGTTGAAGTTCAATATTTTTCTCTGCTAATTTTTTAGCTTGAACATAACTATTTATGGCTTCTTTAACAGTTAAAATCAGGTCTTCTGATTGCCATGGTTTAGTAATATAACGATATAGTTTAGCATATTTAATTGCATTGCCTACTGCTTGGATATCGGCTTGTCCTGTTAGCATTATTTTGAGAGCTTTTGGCAAAATAAGATGAATTTCTTTTAATAGTTCATCACCTTTGATATCAGGCATAATATAGTCAGAAATAATTAATATAATTTCATATTCATCTTCTTGTAATTCTTCAATTAGCTCTAATGCTTCTTTGCCACCCTGAGCAATTTCCACTATGCAGCTATTACCAATAGCCTCTTGTATCTCTACTTTAAGGCTTTTGATTACAACCATCTCATCATCAATACAAAGAATTACTTGTTTACTCATAATTTATCTAAACTAGATTTGATAATTTCTAACAAATCGTTTTCTGACCAAGGTTTATATAAGCAACAATGGATGTTAGCTTCTTCTTTTGCTCGTTGAATTGCTGACTCATCAGCTTGTCCTGTTAATAGAATTTTAATAGTTTCAGGAAATTGTTGATGAACTTTTATAAAAAATTCATCTCCTTTCATTCCCGGCATTAACCAATCTGAGACAATGATAATAATTTTAATACCTTCTTTATTGAGTTCTGCAATTAGCTCTAAAGCCTCATCAGCATCTTGTGCCATTTCATATTCATAGGTATTTCCAAATGCTTCTTTTAGTTGGGTATTTAGGCTTCGTAATACAATTTCTTCATCATCAACACACAAGATTACTAATTTAGACATTTTGGTTTTCCTTGATAGGTTGTATTGGCAGCATAATTTGAAATGTAGTTTTTCCAGGTTTGCTGGCTACAGTAATTTGTCCTGAATGTTTATTTAATATCTGTTTAACAATATCTAATCCTAAGCCACTACCTTCTCCTGGAGGTTTAGTTGTGAAAAATGGTTCAAATATTTTTGACATAATTTCCTCTGGTATGCCTTTGCCAGTGTCAGTAAAATTCATAATTATCTGATGATCAATAACATCAGTTTCAATAGTCAAAGTCCCTCGATAATCCATTGCTTGCAAGGAATTATGAATGAGATTAGTCCAAACTTGATTAAGTTCGTCAGGATAACATAAAATTGATGGTATATCTCCGTATTTTGTAATTAATTCTACGCCTTGTTTCAGCTGATTTTGATAAAGTGTTAAGATGGTTTCAATGCCATCAGTTAAATTAGCTAAAATCATTTCACTAGATGGTTGATGTCGAGCATAAGTTTTTAAAGCAAATACCACTTTTGAGACTCTATCTATAGCGATATTAATAGTTTTTGTTCCTCTTTTTAATTCAGAAAGTTTATAGGCTATTTCTACAATCTCTAAGCCATTAGATTTGTGAAGTAAAGGTATAAAGGCTTCAATATCATGACAAACACCCATAGTTATAAATCTATCAGCAATAATATCTATATCGGCAATTCCTAATGTTTCTAATTGTGCCTTTAAGGCTCGTTTTAATTGCCGTTCTTCTCTGGTAGAATATCGAGATTCTTGTTGAAGTGACCGTTGTAATAAATTAGAAAAAACATCTATTTCTTCTGAAGAAATAGATTGGAATAGCATCGGTAATTTTTCTAAAGTTTGCTCTAAGAACTTGGAAATATTCCCCGCAGACGAGCGAATTGCTCCTAGAGGTGTGTTGATTTCATGGGCAACTCCAGCAACTAGTTGACCGAGGGCAGCCATTTTTTCAGTTTGAATTAACTGAGTTTGAGATTCTTGTAGTTGCAGCAATGTTTCCTCTAATTTTTCTGCTTGCTGTCGTAGTATTGTTTTTGACTCTACAAGATATGTCTGTGCTTGTTTTAATTCAGTAATGTTAGTAGCTGTACCAGTTATACCTAAAACATTTCCCTCTTGATCTTTCAACACACTCGCATTACACAACAAATTCAAGCGTTTGCCATTCTTAGCGATGATGACTGATTCATATTGAAAGACTGATTCTTCTGCTAATATACGTGAAAAAACTTTTATATTTTCCTGAATTTGTTCCGGTGGTTCAAAGTCACTACAATGACAACCAATCATTTCTTCTGGTTCATAGCCATAGATGTATCTCACGGCTTGATTCACAAATGACCAGTACCCTTGGGTATCTACTGACCAGATAATATCTTGAGAGGTTTCTACTAAGTGACGATACTTTCTTTCACTTTCCTTCAAAGCTTGTTCAGTTTGTACGCGGGTGATGCCCAACGAAATCTCATTTACCGCCAATTCTAATGCATCCAGAGTTACTTCTGATAGGGGGTGACGGGCAAACATGGCAATTACACCAATGAGATTGCCGTTTAAAATTAGTGGATATCCAGCGAAAGCAACCATGCCTTCCTGCTTTGCCCATTCTTTGTCACTTACACGAGGATCTTCCAAAACTTTATTAGTCAGGTGCGGTTGACGTTCTTGGGCAATTAAGCCAATTTTGAACATTCCTACAGGAACTCGACCGTGCAGACCATCAATATGGGTGTAGAGTCCTGAACTAGCTTGTAGTTCTAGCATATTTTCTTGATAATTTATTGTCCAGATGCGAGCAAAGGACGCATCTAGACATTTAACCATAGCATCAGTACAGCGCTTTAAAGTTGTCTGTAGTGTTTGGCTTTGGGTGATAGCAGCGTTAATTGCTACATGAAATGATGCTAATTTTACCTGATCTGCTAGTTCAGTTTCCACCCGTTTTTTCTGAGTGAGATAGCGGATAATACCAACTAGGAAGTTATTACCTACTTCATCCACAAACACAGATTTTTTCGTGAAGATATGGTGTGCTACACCATGAATATCGGCAAAAGATTCTTCATTTTCGCTGGTAATACCTGTGGTGAAAACCAATTCATCTTTCTCCCAAAAAACATCGGCTTCTGCTTTAGGAAAGACATCATAATCTGACTTACCAAGGAGTTCTTCTCCGTTATGTCCTATAAAATTAGACATGGCATCGTTGAATAGTATCCAGCGATGTTGACGGTCTTTGACAAAAATCGGATCAGATATGCTGTTAATAATTTGCAACAAAAACTCTGGCAAAAAGTTTGTTTTTTGGCTTCCCTGTGTTTGTTGGCAATCAAATGAGCGTCCAAAATCAGTCATGTTTAAGTCCAATACCCGTGAATGAATTTTTTCATATATCTCAATAATGTAGCCAAAAAAAGAGGATGAAGAGAGGGCTGATGTAGTAGAGTTATAGTCTTCCAAAACAAAAACTCAAAAACTTTTAACCTGCCCATGTTCGATATCCTAACACTATTGCAATGCCTACTACCGGCAAATTTAAGTCACGACGATGCGGCAGTTGAACCAGATCATCATAGCCATGAGCGGGCGAGTAACGATGTTGGAAATATCACGTTGGACGCAGCAACAAAAAACCCCAGTGAAACTAGGGTTGATTAAGAGAAATATGAATGACGATTAGATACAAATACCGAAGCTGAAAATTTTAGCTAACCCCCAAGGCAATTAAAACTATAGAAGCTAAAAATAATACTGCTACTTCACCTTGAAAAGCATATTTGCTTTGTTGCTCTTTTGTAGGAAATTCTGCGTAGTAAAGCTTAGGTTCTTTGGAGTAGTTATTAAGAATGCCTGTTTCGTTAATTGTGGTATACATAATTTTTTTCTTTGGTTTGTTACTTTATGTAAACTAATATAACAAGATTGTTACAAAGTGTCAATAGAACTTGACAAAAAAATAATTGATGCTATACATAATCGCTGCTTATCTGAAATTAGATGTTATTTTCGAGATCAGCTTCGACGTTTAAGTGGGCAGTAAAGCAAGAAATAGCAAGAAAAAAACCCTGGCGAAACTGACCAGGGTTGATTAGGAGAAAATTTAAATGACGATTAGATACAAATACCGAAGCGGAAAATTTTAGCTAACTCCTAAAGCAATTAGAACTACAGAAGCTATAAACAATACTGCCACCGCACCTTGAAAAGCATATTTGTTTTGTTGTTCTTTGGTGGGGAATTCGGAGTAGTAAAGCTTGGGTTCTTTGGAGTAGTTATTAAGAATGCCTGTTTCGTTAGTTGTGGTATACATAATTTTTTTCTTTGGTTTGTTACTTTATGTAAACTAATATAACAAGATTGTTACAAAGTGTCAATAGAACTTGACAAAAAATAGTTGATGCTATACATAAGCCTTGCTTATCTGAAATTAGATGTTATTTTCGAGATCAGCTTTGACATTTAAGTGGGCTAAAATCAATTCAACTAACCCAGAGCCAAACTGACCCCAAGTAACTGCAAACCGTAGGAAGTAACAAATCATGATCGCAGCCAAAGACAACGCTCCCCACCTCACCCCAGAAGAGTATTTCACTTGGGAAGAACAGCAACTAGAAAAACACGAACTGATCGACGGTCAAGTTTATGCCATGAGCGGCGGTAGCAAAAACCATAGTTTACTTGCTGCCAAATTTATCACATTGTTTACTAGTCATTTAGAAGGGAGTGGCTGCGACACCGCGACTTCAGACCTGAGAGTTAATATTGTTGGCACAAATAACTACACCTATCCCGATGTCAGCGTCACCTGCGACGATCACGATAAAACCACAACCCAATATATTACCTACCCCTGCTTAATTGTTGAAGTTCTCTCAAAAACTACCGAAGCCTACGACAGAGGCGGCAAGTTCAGAATGTATCAAAATAACCCAATTTTGAAAGATTACCTATTGGTTAGTTCCACTGCGATCGAAATAGATTTGTATCACAAAAATGATGCGGGACAATGGATGATTATTAACTATGGAGAAGGTGACACCATTGAACTAAAAAGCATCAATCTTAGTTTCCCCATTGAACAAGTTTATCGGGGTCTAAACCTTACCCCAGAATCTTAATCAATTCGATCATTTCAGACTATCGCTAATCTAGCTCGCAATCATCATGCCTCAATCTGAACCAAAACTCGAACAAAACCTGATCAAACGTCTAACGGGACTACGCTACGAACCCGTCCACAGTGAAAATTAATATAATTGAAAATTGGGGCAAAAATATTTTAGCAGTTCACAAACTAGTTGTAAACTGCTATATAATAATAGATTCATTTTAAATGGGCAGTACCATACTCGAACTGATGACATCCTGCTTGTAAGGCAGGCGCTCTACCAACTGAGCTAACCGCCCGTTCTGTAAAATCAGAGCAAACTGACATAGACATCAAAGCAATCAGGTAAAAAATATCCGATTTGTTTTGGACAGCTTTCCGCTGCTAAACAAACTAAATTTTCTTTTCATAACCGTTCTGAAAGCAAAATCAGCCCGCCCCTGAACACTTAATCAATATAACATAGCCTTTCTGAATTTTGCAAGTCTTTTGAGAAATTTTTTTTGGGAGTATTGGAAAGGCTGATGGGAACGGGATTAAGCTATACTTACTCAGGATTTCACTGTTAATTTTAGATTTTAATTTCGATGCCCTCTGGTCAAACGCACGATCGCATTACTATTTGGTCTATGCCTGTGGTGGCTGCTGTCACGCTGGTTTCCACTCACAGCAGTAATATGACTTTGTTGGTGGCGGGTGGGTTTATGTTTGGGGGGCTGATGTTTGGTCCCGATTTGGATATTTACTCCCGTCAATTTCAGCGGTGGGGTTTTCTGCGGTGGATTTGGCTACCCTATCAAAAAAGTTTGCGCCATCGGTCTTTTTTATCTCACGGTCCGATTATTGGTACAACGTTACGGGTGGTGTATCTGACGACTTTTTTGGCGTTGGTGGCGTTGGTGGTGGTGATGATTTTCACCAAGTTGGGAAATGTAGCTTGGAATTGGGGGGAAGTGTGGGGGACTGTGGGGAAGACTATCTATCTGTATTATGGAGAATTTTTTGCCCTCTTTATCGGTTGTGAACTGGGGGCAATGAGTCATTCTTGTAGTGATTGGACTGTTTCTGGTTACAAGCGATATCAAAAACAGGGTATTCAAGGTTTACTTCCCCGTGCCAAAATTAAGAAACGTAAAGTTAGCCCCAGTCGTCGCAGTGCGAAGAAGCGGTAAAAAATATGGAAGTTAATCAGACTTTGCTGGCGTTGCAAGAATTAATTGATGTGGTGGCGAAATTGCGATCGCCTGAAGGTTGTCCTTGGGATTTGGCACAAACACCGGAAAGCCTCACACCTTATGTGATTGAAGAGGCTTATGAAGTGGTAGATGCTATTCAAACAGGGGATAAAAAGGCTATTTCTGAAGAATTAGGTGATTTATTATTACAGGTAGTATTACAAGCCCAAATTGCTAGTGAAGCTAATGATTTTTCTTTGCAAGAAGTCGCTGAAGGCATTTCTCAAAAGTTAATTCGTCGTCATCCTCATGTATTTGGTGATGTGACTGTGGCGAATATAGATGAAGTACATAAAAATTGGGAAACCATCAAAGCGGCGGAAAAAGGAGAATCTGTAGAAACCCAAAAACTCAGTGATCAATTGAATCGTTATCGTCGGAGTCTGCCGCCATTAAGTGCGGCGATGAAGATATCCGAAAAGGCGGCTAAGGTTGGTTTTGAGTGGAATCATGTAGATGAGGTTTGGGGTAAATTTCATGAAGAGTTAGGGGAATTTCAACAAGCTTTAGCTGAAGAAACCAAAGAAAGACAAGAATCTGAATTAGGTGATTTATTATTTGCCATTATTCAAGTTGCCAGATGGCATAAACTTGACCCCAGCGCAGGTTTACAAGGGACAAGTCAGCGATTTATTCAAAGGTTACAAAAAATGGAGGATGTGATTGAACGTCCGTTGACAGATTATAGTTTAGAAGAATTAGAGGCCCTGTGGCAACAGGCTAAAGCCCAACTTGGTCACTAGGTGCTAAATAGCAATTGGTGATATATTTGCGTGAGACCAATTAATATTTAGAACATTTACAGCAGTTTTCATCTATTTAAACCAGACTTTGATTACCTTCTTCCTTTGCGCCTTCCCTACTTTGCGCTTTTGCGCGAAACAAAAACCGTGGTTCATTTACCTGAAATTCGCTTTATTCATAAGTGGGGCTTGCTGAAAAAGTTGACTTGTCAGTTCGCCATTTAGTGATGGCTGACAGTAAAATAATCGCCATATTTACGCCATTTATCTGCGTAATAGCTGATTACCAGATTGAACATCAAACCAGTGAAGATTTTGGGACGGTAAAGTTAATCTCATCTCTTCATGATTAGATTTTTCGTCTGGAGTTAACAAAACACGCACGGTCAACGCTTCCGCGTCATAACTATCAATACGCACACTTACTAAATTGTGCATACCTAAATTTTCCACCAGATATACTCGGCCTTGAATAGTCTGTGTATCCCCTGGTTGTGCAATCCTGATGTGTTCTGGACGGATACCTAACACAATTTTGGATGGTACTGTTGGTATATCTGGCAACAGTATTTTTGCATCACCTAACATTGCATAGTGTCCCTGACATGATAAAGTTAGCAAGTTCATTTTTGGACTACCAACAAATCCAGCTACAAATAAATTGGCTGGCTCATTGTATATACGTTCTGGTGAGTCGAGTTGCTGGACAAAACCATGATTAAGCACAGCCACTTTTGTTGAAAGTGTCATTGCTTCTGTTTGATCGTGCGTGACATAAAGCACCGGAGCTTTTTGGACAGCAAATATTTGTTTAATATCAGCACGGACTTGTTCCCGTAAAACTGCATCCAGGTTACTCAGTGGTTCATCCAGCAAGTAAACTTCAGCATGACGCACTAAAGCTCTACCGACAGCGACCCTCTGTCTTTGCCCCCCTGATAGTTGTCCGGGTTTACGCTGTAGCAATTCCTCTAATCCCAACAGTTCTGAAACTGCTGTTACGCGACGCTGAATTTCAACAGAAGGGGTTTTTTTCAACTTGAGTCCAGAGGCTAAGTTTTCAGATACAGTCATATGTGGGTAAAGGGCATAACTTTGAAATACCATCGCCATATTGCGATCGCCGGGACGTTTAAATGTGATATTCTCATCTCCAAGCAGTATCTGTCCGCTAGTTGGTTCCTCTAACCCTGCAATCATTCGTAGTATTGTTGACTTACCACAACCACTCGGACCTAGTAAAGTGAGAAATTCATTGTCATTTACAGTTAAATTAATGTTTTTAACTGGAATAATTTTAGAACTATAGGCTTTATTTAGGTTTTTTAGTTCTAGTTTTACCATTGTTCTGCTTTTAATTAATGATTTTATTTTTTGACTATTCTTACTTCTTCCTTTGTTATTGCTTCACAGCACCAGCGGTAAGGCCTTGAATGATCTGACGCTGAAAAAAGAAAAGAAGTAAAATTAAGGGTAACGTACCAACCACCGTCGCCGCAGCAATAGGTCCATAAGGAATCTCAAATACTGTAGCACCTCCCAATTGTGCCACTGCTACGGGAATCGTTTTCATTTCGTCACGAGTAATAAATGTCAGAGCAAAGATAAACTCATTCCAGGCAAAAATAAAAGTGATAATTCCAGTTGTTACCAAAGCAGGAATTGTCAATGGTAGTAGTATTTGCAGTAACATTTGCACAGTATTGTAGCCATCCACTCTGGCAGCATCTTCCAAGTCTTTTGGTAATTGCTGGAAATAACTGCGTAATACCAAAATCGTTAATGGTAAATTAATAGCTGCATAAGGAATAATCAGCGATAAATAGTTATTACCTAGATGTAACCCCTTGATAATTTCTAAAAGTCCCAAAAATAATAAAATTCCTGGGAATAAAGTAACAATCAAGATAGCTGCTATGATGGCTGTGCCACCCCAAGGACGTAACCTTGCTAAGACATAGGCCGCAGGCGCACCCACTACCAAAGATAAAACTGTAGAAACAATGGAGACAAAAGCACTATTCAATATATAAAGCCAAAAGGGACGACTAGTAAATAATTCGATGAAGTGATTGAAAGTAATTCGAGCAGGAAAATAAACGGTAGGAATTTTGGCAATATCTTGATTGAGTTTAAATGAGGTGAGTATCTGCCACATCAGTGGAGCTAGACAGAAAACCACTATTGGGAAAATTAGTACCCAAATTAAGATTTGTTGGCCTGAATTTTTGACTTTTGTTTGTAGTTTGGGACTTGTCATCAATTTTCTCTCAGTGACAGTATAGGAATTAGTAAATGCGCTTCACAGAAAATTTTTTGAGTAATAAACTAGCAATAGCTACTGCTGTAATCAACAAAAGAAATGTCACCACAACTAAAGCTGCTCCATATCCAAAATCTAAGTAACGCATCACGGTAGAGTAGATATACAGTGATACTACTTCCGTTGCACCACCTGGACCTCCACCAGTCATAACAGAAATCAAGTCAAAAACTCCAAAGGACTGAGCAAACCGAAACAAGGTAGCAATGAGTATTTGCGGACTCAATAGGGGTAGGGTAATCTGGTAGAAATTTTGCCAGGGTGTTGCACCATCCATCAGATGAGCTTCATACAAGTCAGGTGAAATTGACTGCAAACCAGCTAATAGCAAAATACTAATAAATGGAGTCGTTTTCCACACATCTGCAACTATCACGGCTATCATTGCTAATGTCGGTTCTCCCAACCAATTAATACCAGTTTGAATTAAACCTAACCGTAACAGAATATCATTAACAACTCCAAATTGGTCATTAAAAATCCAAGCCCAAGCGATACCAATGAGGGCGGTGGGCAAAGCCCAAGGTAGAATAGCTATTGTCCGTACTCCACCCCTGCCAAAAAACTGCTTATTTAGGACTAGGGCAATACCCAATCCCAGCAGTAACTCTAACAACACTGTTGATAAAGTGAATACTGTTGTTGTCCTCAAACTTTCCCAAAAACGACCATCCCCCACCATTCGCAGGTAATTGCTAAAACCACAAAAGACCGGTTGTAGTTTCGTTCCTAAGTTTTGAGTAAAAAAACTTAACCAAAAGGCTCGGACTATTGGATAGCCAAAGACAAATAGCAGCAACAGCATAGCAGGTAGTAGCAAAATCCATGCTGTTCGTTGTTCTTGACTTCTGATGGTTTGTTTGGTATTCATAGCTCATAAAGTTTTTTCATCGTTAATCTCCAGTCCCCAGTAATCTTCGAGTTTCATTAGCAGCAGCTTCCATTGCCGTTTCCGGGGTCATCCGATTTGTGAGTGCAGCACTAAGATAACGCTGTAAAATATCTGATACTTGGGCATACTGGGGAATGGGTGGACGTAAAACGGCTTTATCAGCTATTTCAAGTAACTGAGAATAATGAGGGTATTTACTGACAATTTCTGGATCTGTAAATAATGAGCGCCTGCTTGGCACAAAACCCCCTTTCAAAATAAATTGGCGCTGTGCTTCTTCACTGGTAAAGTATTGAATTGCTTTCCAAGCTTCTTGAGGATGTTTAGAAGATTTGGCAATTCCCAATCCCCAGCCGCCTAAACAAGTTCCTCCCATGTTACCAGGACTACTGGCCATAAGTTTGATACCAATTTTATCTTTAATGGGAGAATCTTCACCATTGGCTAGAGGCCAAACATAAGGCCAACTGCGTAAAAATGCCGCTTGACCGCTTTGAAATATACGTCTTGTATCCTCCTCCATATATGTTGTAGTTCCAGGTGGGGAAATTTCCTGTTCAATGGTATCTTTTAGAAAAGAGATCGCCTTTAATGTCTCAGGTTTATCTAAACCCACTTCTAAGTTATCAGGATTCACCCAAAATCCACCAAAACCTTGCAAAACTTCCACAAACATAGCCGCTAGTCCTTCGTACTGCCTTCCTTGCCAAAGATATCCCCAATTAATTTTTCCTTGGTTTTTTAAAGACTGAGAAATTTTGAATAACTCTGTAAAGCTTTCTGGTGGTTCAAATCCCCCTTGATCTAGCAGGTCTTTCCGGTAGTAAAGGACTCCTAAATCACTTCGGATCGGAATTCTGTAAAGTTTTCCTTCGTAACGTCCCGCTTCTATATCTGTAGGCGAAAATTTGGCTAACTCTTCTGCGGTAAGGCCATTACTCAAGTCTAATAACCAACCAGCAGCAGCAAACTTGGGTGTCCAAATAACATCCATATTGACCAAATCATAAGGGGATTCACCTAAGATAAATGCTGAAGTATATAAGTCTTCCACTAAATTTGTAGCGTTTGGACCTTCGATTAAATTGATACGAATCCCTGGATTTTTGGCTTCAAAGTCTTTTATTATACCTTGCTTCCAAGGTTGAGCATCGGGAGCAGTTAATAATAAATTCAGGACTACTGGTTGGTTTGATAAAGCTTGCGGCACGGAAAGTAAGATAATGCTGAGTAAAACAATGAGGAATATGCCTGTGTAATGTTTAAGATTTAGCAATATCTTTTTTTGCGGGTTTGTTTTGTTAAAATCAAAGGGTTTCATGGTAAAAACCATAATATAACAATTTTTTGCTGGATTTTGCAGGTTGTTATCATCTACTATATAAAACCTGGATAAAACCAGACTTTACTGTAACTGTTCACACTCCCCCACTAAAAAGGAATTAGGAAGTAACAGGGATAGGAG
>NZ_VIKX01000178.1 GCF_009711935.1 Dolichospermum sp. UHCC 0259
CTCCTATCCCTGTTACTTCCTAATTCCTTTTTAGTGGGGGAGTGTGAACAGTTACAATTGTTGTTGTTCCTGTTGGTTTTGATGTTAATTTTACATCAAAGGCGACTGTATCCCCTTTATCTGTGAACACTAGGCTTTTGAGTTCAACATTAAGATTGGAAACACCTGTTGTGTTAAAGCTATAAACATCTTTGTCAACCTGAACAGTAGTGGGATTGATGGGATTTGCAAATTCAATTTCTGCCCCAGGAGTTAGGGTTATGTTCACCTCTTTTGTAGGTTCGCTGAGAAGGGATACTTCAAATGTAGCGGTTTCTCTTTCCCTGACAACGGTTTGACGACCTACTTCGACAATGCGGATTCCAGGTACATCATCATCGAGAATTTCTAGAATTGCTTTTGATGTATTTCTATCCGGATCTAATTGACCATTTTCATTACTATCTTCACCTGAATCTAATTTGCCGTTAAGATTAACATCCTCACCTCCCAAAGTGTAGGTTGGCTTGGACTCGGATATATCTTCTAGCAGTAATTTCACAGCCACGGTTTCTGCTTTCATGTTAGCAGCAGAAATAGATCCAATTTTATTTTTGAATGTTGAATCAATGTTTACTTGAACAGTTTCTGTAAGAAGGGGCAGCAATATGAATGATGCTCTAGCCGTCTTGCCAAATCCTAAATTAGGCTCAAAGCGAGAAGTTGTTTTTGTGTTGCGATCATAAATAAATACATAGGAATCGGTCGAGTATACTACGAAACTTCCATCATCGCTGATAAAAGTGTTGTTATGGTTATAGTAAGTATCATCCGTGCTAAATGTAATAGGTGTAATTTCATTGTTGTTGAGATCATATACAAAGATATCGCTTCTTCTATTCGTATCGTTTGGCACTAAATTACTAGCTATTGATGCAAATGCCACAAAACGCCCATCTGCACTGATAGAAGGATCATAGCTATGGTCATTGCCTCCAGTGGTAATGCGAGTAGTTTTATTTTCCTTGCGATCATATACAAAGATATCGCTTTTTCCATTCGTATCGGTTGGCACTAAATTACTAGCATCTGATCTAAATGCTACAAAACGCCCATCTGCACTGATAGAAGGATCATAGCTATTGCCATTGCTCTCTGTGCCATTTATACCAGTGGTAATGCGAGTAGTTTTATTTTCCTTACGATCATATACAGATATATCGGTTTTATAATCCTTGCGTGTCTGAAATACAACAAAATCTCCATTACTATTGAGATTGTAGCCGTTACTCTTATAATAGTCGCCAGTATCAACAATATCATCATCAGTGGGTGTGGGAATGGAAATAGTTCTATTTTCCTTACGATCATAAATAAATAGATTTGATTTGTACTGATGATTGGGATTTTTCCCAAAAAATAGTACAAAGCTTCCATCAGAACTGATAGAAGGATTAAGTCCATCACCTACACTTACATCAATATTGACTTTTGTATTACGGTTATGGACATATATTTTTCCATCTTTATCTGATCTAAATGCTACTAGATTTTCATCAGAACTGATAGAATACCAGTCACTAGTAATATTATTAATTTCATGAAATAAAACTGAAAGTGACTGTAATTTAATATCCTCTTGAAAAATAGCTTCAATCCCATTGTCAAATTTTAGAGTTTGACCTGCGGCAATGTTGGTAGTTTCTCCATGAATTGGTCTAAGTATATCTAAGGTTAATGTTGTTGTTGTACCATCTTCATTGTCGGTCATTTCCTTAACCTTACTTACTTGCCACTTGATATCTTCAACCAACTTGTCATCAACAGGAGAAATAATAATATTTGCTTGGATTTCTCCTGGGGCAATTCTGACAGTACCTTGTTGTTGGTTATTTTGGATTCGGTAATCTCCGAAGTCAAGTTTTCCATTGCCATTAAAATCTTCGCCATCATCTAAGTTGCCATTATTATTAATGTCCTCAAATAAGGTTGCACTACCACCGACAACTTCATAACGAACTACAATCCCATTACCATCAAGGGGTGCTGGGGCATTTAGCTGAACAGTAAAGTAACTAGGTTCACCAAAAAGTTCAGATGCAGTGGGTCCAGCAATGATTTTGGCTGTGGGTAAATCATTGTCTTTAATGGTAACGTCTAGGGATTTGCTATCTAAAGTTTGAAGAGTCTTGCCATTTACGCCTATCGTTTCGATAGGTGCGGTACGATATTGATAATCTGCATCACCAAGAATGAGTTTGTAATCATTACTGGTAGTGTTATCCTTTCCTGATACTTTGAGTAAGTAATCTCCAGCAGCTAATCCATTTAATTCAATTCGCTCTTTATTTTCGGTAGTTGAACGAGAATTTTTAATTGTCCCATTGATTAATTTGCCATCCAATTTATTAACGGTACTATCAGCCAGAATTTTATTAACGCTACTATCAGTCAGAATATCTCCTGTACCTTCGTTGATTGGATAATAAGCAACCAAACCTGCCTCATTGCCATTGAGATTCCTATCTTTATTGTCTTGGATATATTGTTGGCTACGAGCAGTGTTCCAAATACGAACTTCACCAATTTCACCCTTAAAAAAATTACCATCATTTTTAGAGTTCTTACCAATAAAAGCCTCTTCCACACCGTCAATTGCAACGCTACTGCCAGTATAAGTAAACTCACTAACTAGCACACCATCAACATATAACTTTCCTGAGTGTAAACCATCTCTTACAGCAGTTAAATGATGCCATTTTCCATCATTTACCTGAGTTAAAGAAATACCACCATTGCCAGATAAATCACCTGTCTGAAAATCAAATTTGGCTAATCCATTTTGTAGAGACACTTGCCAAGAATCGCTTTTACCTGCACCGATTAAAGTGCCAGAGGATGCTGTTGTTTTAAACCATAGTTCAATGCTAAAATTACCACGCCCTCCAACTTGGCTGGCAAATTTTACATAATCATCAACACCATCAAAAGTTAAATTGGATGAATTGGGATACAACTCCAGATCGAGATCGCCTTTGGCATTAGCAAACTGAATTTCTACAAAGTCCTTAGCAGTTCCTTCGGTGGGGAGAGTGAACTTATACCAATCTATGTCAGTAGATGTTAATGAGTCTATGGTTAACCCAGTCCGTTCTATTCCTCCAGTAATTTTCCCTAAATCAAGTCCCTGATCTGGTGTGTTATTATTCCACTTTGATTCAAAGTCTTTAATATTGCCGGTTTCTACCTTAAATTCAATTTGGCTAGTTTGGAAATATTCAACTACTGAATCATCTAGCGCTGTCACCCGCACTGTTTGTGCTTGATTCCAGTTGTTTTTATTGAAGGTGAGGGTAAGGGGTTCACCAATATCTTCATTATTGAGTTGAAACTGGTCAACTTTGGGAGTCATGATCACTCGAATTTCACCCACTGGCTGACTATTCAATTTGACAGAATAGATGTTTTCTCTTCCTTCTTCTACCTGTCCAGGGGGGGTGATGATAATCTTGGCTGTATCAATCTTCGCTGGATCACTATCTTCAGTGTTGGTGAGGGGGATAGGATTAATATTCAGCTTATTGTAGTTAGGATCTTCGCTGGTGACAGTGGTAATAATATTGTAGGGGACAGTACCATCGGCAATATCATCGTTAATTCCCACAACTTGGAAAGTTTGAGGGCTATTCCAGTTATTAGCGTTAAAATTGAGACCGATAAAATCAGAAGGTTCAGAATTAGATCGAGTCCAGGATGTCCCACCTTGTAATGTTCCATTGGATTTATTAACTGCACTATCTATTAGAGTTATCCCAGACCCTTCATCAGCTTTGTAATAATCAACTAAACCAGTTTCGTTGCCGTTGAGAGTCTTATCTTTGTTGTCTTGGATGTCTTTTTGACTACGTGCTACATTCCAAATGCGAACTTCACCAATTTGACCCTTAAATAAAGCATCCTGGTCCCAATTACTTTTGCCGATAAATTGATTAGTTCTAAGGACATTTAATGGTGCGTTTTGCTCTGTTCCTGATGCTTTTAATTCTCCATTCCAGTATATTTCAGCTTTGCCCTTACCATCATTTACTGCTGTCACATGAACCCATTGTTTATCAGGGAAGACTTCACTGGTTGTTATAAATTTTGCCGTACTACCGTTAAAAGTATGAAAGGTCATTTTCCCTGTCGTACCTTCCCATGCCAACAGGATATTATCCTTAGCTGCACCATTACCAAAGTCTATGATGCGTTGGTAGTTACGTTTAGCATCATCTACATATACCCAAGCTTCAACAGTTATTGCTCCACCTAAATTACTAGCAGGTAAAGAAACATAATCGTCTACTCCATCAAATGATAAGGCAGTATGACCATTAATTTTCCCTTCACTACTATCATTACTGCCAATATAAACCGTAACAGGTTTTGTCGGTTGACTGTTGAGTCGGACGGTATAGGTTAAAAATGAACCATTTTCACTTGTAGATGTACCACTTGGTTTAGTGATAGTCACTCCAGCCGTGTCATTATCTTGAACCGTCAAATTAACAAATCCAGCAGTAGTAACACTACCATCAGTATTTGTCGCAACTTGATAATTAGTACCTGCCTTTAAAGCTATTTTTACGGTTTCGTCGGTTTCATCAACTTTGTCATCTATGGTATTAACCGTGATGGTTGCACTACTTTGACCTTGGGCAATTTTAACAGCCTGGAATTGGTAATAATTTGTTGTAGTTGTGCCATTTGTAACGACTAAATCTAAGTCGCCATCTCCGTCTAAATCTTTTTTAGTTCCTGAAAGGTTGTTAACATCTATAGGAGTTAGCTCAAAACCATCTGTTCTTTCTTTCAAATAAACTTGATTAGTTGCTGGTACAGTATAATCTTCGCCATATTTAAAGTCTTTTCCATCTACTGAATAGAAAATTAAATTTCCACCAGTACCAGCAGCCTCATCCAAATTAACAGTTAAGTTAATCTGACTCCCTTCAGTAATTGGTGTTGTGGGAGCAGCAGCAATACTCGCTTTGGGTCCTGTACTGCTGTTAAGAATGTTTGTTTTGGTGATACCATTATCGTCATCAAGATTGGTGATGATGATAGGTGTGGATACATTATTATTATTGTATTGATCATCCTTACTGCTTGCTTTGGCTGTAACTGTATATTTGATGTCTCCATCTACCAAAGTATCATCTAAACCTGTAATTGTGACACTTTGATATTGCTCCCAATTCTCTGGAGTAAAATCTAGTGAAGATTTGGAGAACTGCCCTTCTGTACCATCAATGTTACTAAATGTAATTTTTACATTTTCTGTGGGCTTAGAAAAGAGACGAATACCAAAGGATGCTGTATTTTCGTTTTTCGGTAAAGAAACATCTACAGTGCCATTATCCTTGAGGGTAACAGTACCCAGGTTAATATTTCCTGGACTATTGGGTTCTTTCAAGATTGCTTTATAATTTGCAGGGATGCCAGCAATATTTACCTTACTTACATCTATATTTACCTTACCTGCATCTATATTTGCCTGAGTGAGAGTAATTGTTTTAACTAGCTGTCCATCCTCACCAAATAGTTGCAGAATACTCTCCACTTCTGGATAGGGTTCAGCAGTGACTAATGGACTAAAACTTGATGTATAAGTGTACTCATAATTCCAAGATGTCCCACCTTCCAAAATACCATTCGATGTATCAAAATCACTACTATTAATTAGGGTAGTTCCCCTGCCTTCGTTGGCTGGATAGTAAGCAACTAATCCTTCTTCATCGCTATTGAGAGTCCTGTCTTTATTGGATTCAATTTCTTCTTGACTGCGAGCTACATTCCAAATGCGAATTTCATCAACTTCACCTTTGAAATCATTTCCCTTGTTACGACTACCAATGTATAAGGGAGAGCCATTTGTAGTCCTTGTATCTGTTGTATCCCCTGTTTCTCCGTCTAAATTACCATCAATGTAGAGAGATAATTTTTCTCCATTTTTAACGAAGGCCACATGATGGGGTTGATTGTCATTGACTAAAGTAGTAGAAATAATTTTAGGATTTTTAGAGCCATCATACCGTGCAACTTGAATCTGACCAGAATTGCGGAGATAACGAATTACAAATGGATAACCACCGCCTCCACTCCATTTTTCAATAATATCGTTATCACCATTTCTTAAATCTTTTTGCAGGGGATCAACTTTAATCCATGCTTCAACAGTAAAGTCTTGATTATAATCAAAATTGATCCCATTTGAATTAGGAATCGTTACACGGTCATTTATTCCATCAAATGATAAAGATGTAGCAGTAACAGCATTGGAAAGCTTAATCCCAGCTTTATCATCATCAATAATGTTCAGAGTGGCTGATATTTGACTAGGTAAAGTAGGTAAAGTGTAATCTGTTCCTTCTTGTAGTGTAATGGTAACTTGTTCATCACCTTCAGCGATATCATCATTAATGGGATAGATAGGGATAACTACGCTGGTTTCTCCGGGAGCAACGGTTATGGTATTTATAGAATTGTAATCTGTACCTGATGTTGCACTTCCTGCTAATTGATAGTTAACAGTTAGTCCCTCTGCGGGGGCAGGTGCGTTTAAATTAATGACAAATTGCCCTGGTTGAATGTCACTTTCATTAACATCATTTAATTTACTGATAGTTAATTCTGGGGTGACAGCTTCAGCCTCTTCTGGATTTCCTTCTGTAATGCGTACTTTGTCAGATGGAATATTAGTAAAGGGGAAAGTTGCATTAGTGGTAAGATAGTTGGGAACACTAACAGTAATACTATTACTAACATTAGTTCCGGTAACGCCACTTACAGTAACAGTTTGAGGAGTATCCCACGCGCTGGGTTGTATTGTTACAGATGTTTTGTCTAATGCTCCTAAACCAGATGTAAGAGTTAGAGTTACTGCACTGGTAGGTTGACTGGTTAATTTTACTTGAAAAGTAGCATTACCATTTTTATCAACAATCAATTTATTACTATTTGAAATTTCCTGACCATATTCATCAAGAAGAATAACTCCTTTTTGATATGCCTGGTTATCTTTGATAGTGATAGTAGCTGTACTATTATTAGTATCTACATTGTAGTTATAGCCAATGGCATCACGTTCAGTTTGAGAAAGAAAGCCATCAGCATTTGTTGGGAAATTAGTATTATTCTCAAAGCTATCTGCGTATTCGTCCTTACTATACCTCCCATCATTATTGGCATCAAAAATATCAAAATTAGTTGGACGCAATTGGATAGTTAATTGTTCGTCTCCTTCAACTATTGCATCGGATAAGGCACTAACATAGATGCGGGCTGAGGTTTCCCCTTTAGGAATAATAATGCCATTTCTTTCTGTGTTAATATTGGTGGAAACCCGACGAGTCCGGGAGGTAAAGTAGTCATCATTCTTCAGGTTATTAGTGGCTGTGTAAGAGTAGGTTGAGTAGTTAACTAATGTTCCATTTCTTTTGTTAGAAGTTTTATCTTGGGTATCTCCATCAAATTGCCAATAGCCTACTAATCCTTGCTCATTACCTGCAAGGGTTTGATTCATTGTATTTTGAATATCTGCTTGACTACGAGCAGTATTCCAAATCCGCAATTCATCTATTTTGCCTTGAAAGAAGGCATCCTGTGACCAATTACTTTTGCCGATATGTTGTTTGGAACGGTTGACATCTTTCGGTCTAGCTTGCCCTGTTCCTGACGCTTTTAATTCTCCATTCCAGTATATGTAGGCATTACCTTGACCATCGTTTACTGCTGTCACATGAACCCATTTGTTGTCAGGGAAAACCTCATCGGTTCTTATTCCTGTTACTTGATTACCTTGGGCAGTAGTAAGGTAAGTGGTAAAGTTCATTTTACCTGTGGTACTTTCCCATGCCAACACAATATTATCGTTAGCTTGTCCATTACCAAAGTCTATTACTCGTTGCCAGTTAAGTTTAGCATTATCTACATATACCCAAGCTTCAACGGTTATTGCTCCACCTAAACTACTGGCAGGTAAAGAAACATAATCATCCTTGCCATCAAAAGTTAATGATTGTCCTTCTTTTTGCTGTGTAATATCATATTCTACCCATAACCCCTGTGGTCCTTCAAAGGGCTTGTCTAATTTAACTTCTACATAACCAATTTGAGGGGCAGGATTTTCTAGATAATTAACTCCAAATAATTGGAGTTCTGCTAATTGGGTAGCACTATCACCATTGTTAGCAGTAATATTCAGGCGATAATAACTATAACCGGTGCTATTATTAAGGGTAAAACTCCGAGTTTGGAATCTACTACTAAAGGTTTCGTTATTACGAGTATCTAAATTTGTCCAATTACTTCCATCATTTGACCCTTGTAAAGTCCAGTTTTTGGGATCTCTTGCTGGAACATCATTAGCCGAAGTAATTTTATATTCAGTAACTACATAGGACTGATCCTTATTAAACTGATACTGTAGCCACCCATTATTAGCAAAAACTAACCATTTAGTATTAGTTAGATCGTCAAAAGCTTTCGCTTTTCCTTCATTGGTGCCATTCTCACCAGATGCTGTAATAGTTCCTGCTAGATTAGTAACATCGCCAAAGTAATTTACCCCTTGATTATTAGTTGTAGTATCATTCAAGTTACCTTCAAATTGCCAGTAACCAATTAATCCCTGTTCACTGCCTTTGAGGGGATTTAACATATAACTTTGAATTTCTGTTTGGGTGCGTGCTACATCCCAAAGCCGCACTTCATCAATAGCACCGATAAAGTTATTATCTCCAACTTTACCAATGGTTAATTGTTTGGTGTTAGAAAGTGGTAAGTCTTTTATATCTTTTCTGATCAGTTCTACACCATTGACATAAAGTTTATATTCTTCACCATCAAAGGTGGTTGCTACATGATTCCAAGTATTAGGATTAAGGGCATTATCTACGAAAAATGTATTATTAACAATACCTACTTTGATTGTGGTTTGATTCTCAACCCAAATACTAGGATAGTTGTCATAGCCTAAAATTCCACGTTGCGTTTTATCATTATCTTCTAAATTAGCAAAGATCCAGGCTTCTTGGGTAAATTGACCAGTTTTAGTGAGATCAAGACTATCATTGCTAGGAATTGTTATATAATTACTACCATTGAGGTTTAATGCTGCTCCTAAACCTTCAATGGTGCTACCAAAACCAAAGCCTTCAGTGGGGTGAACGATTTCCCCTAATGTGACTGTGGGTTCGTTATCGGTAATCTTTACGGTAGCTGTTGCCTCAGTAGTACCAATTCTATAACCATCAAGCTGATTATTATCGTGATTATCCACTAAAGTAATAGTTACAGTTTCTTCCTGTTCCCAAATTTCATCATTAACTGGCTCAACAGTAATTTTTATCTTTTGGATATTTTCGTCTATATTCCCAATATTATAAATACCATTTTGACTAGGATCTAAATATCCTTTGAACGTATTAATACTGTTTTCTAATGAGTCATATCCTTGATATGTGAGTTTATAGTCAGACCCTTTTTGGGTATTATCATACTTGCCTAGTTTAGCAGTACCTTGAACCCGGAAATAAAGGTTAAATGTTTTAAGTAGATTGTTAGCTAGAAGTCCATCTCTATTTAATTTAATTAGAAACTCACCATTACTATTATTAACGTCTCCTTCTTTTAAATCATTGCTCTTCGTAATACTAACTAATGGATTAACAAGTGAATCAGTAGGACTAGTTGATAATGTTTTGTTTGTTGCTCCAGTCATTGCAAAAATTGTATTACCTTCAGCTTCTCCGCCCGTATTACCGGTTCCACCGGATGCCATATTCGTACCGGGGATAAAGTTAGTATTGTAATGAGATAAGGTTGCGTTCTGTCTGACGAAAATCGCGCCACCTAAACCAGCACCACCGCCGCCTTGACCACCCGGTTTTCCGTACGTGGACTGATTAGCTGCCCCTTCCGAACTTGTATTAGGAGTACTATTTTGACCTATTGCACCCGTTCCACCATAGTTAGTTCCACCAACGCCACCAACGCCACCAACGCCAGCACCTCCGGAACGGAAAGTATTATCATCACCCCACCGTTTGAAAATGACTATACCAGCAGCACCGCCACCGCCACCACCGCCACCACCAAACCCTCCGTGACCGCCAGCACCACCATTGCCGGCGTGATACAAGTGATCCTGTGAATCCGCGTGAATCTTACCATAGCCGCCAGCACCACCACCACCGCCGCTACTGCCACCTTCTCCAAAATTACCATCAGCACCGCGATAGCCAGATTCACCGTTTCGGTACCAATCTGTATATCCGTCTCCACGCCTACTTGACGGAAGTTGAAATTGTGAAGGTATAGAAAAATTGGCGTTGCTGACATTTAATGTTCCACCTAGACCACCATCCTCACCACTGCCTCCTGTCTTGGCTCGACTTGCATTTCCATTCCATTCAATAATACTAGATTGACCACCGTGTCCAGCAGTTCCAGTTGCATTCCCACCCTGAGCCTTATTATTCTGGAACTTTACATTATCAAGAGTGACGTTACCACTATTAATAAACAGCGCCCCACCAGCGCCTAAACCACCACCACCACCATTTTGACCATCGCCTCCCCTTGCTAAACCATCAGCAAAGGTCAGTCCATAGAAGGTAACTTTAGCCCCGTCAACTGAAATTATTTGACTACTTGGAATACTGTCTTTGGTTTTTTTACCACTAATAGTGGTGTTACCATCATCAATAAAATAAATGTCATTACCTATGCTAAGAGTGGGGAGAGAATTTTGGAGATAAATTGTGCCACTCACACCAGTCAAATCAATAGTATCTACTTCATTATTCTTCGCTGCATCTATAATTGCCTGTCTTAACGAACCTGCACCACTATCATTATTATTAGTTACTTTAAAAACTGCCAGCACACCCTGATAATTGTTGCGGATTTCAGGCGCTAACACAGACTCAGCTTCAATATTCCCAGTAACAACCTCTAACTCCCAATCTCCCCCCAAAACCGAATTACCAGTCAAATCATTAGACCCAGCAATATCAGCCCCAGTTAAATCACCCAACTGCTGAAGAAACTCTACCCCTAACTCTCCTGCACCGACATTACAGCCATAGAACAAAATATCAGCATTATCAGTCAGGGAATTACGCCAACCCTGTAAATAGTCACTATAAGCCTGTAAATTCTCATTATTAAGGACAGTATTACCCAACTGCACCATCCCCGCACCACCGTGGGAGATAATTTGCACACTATCAATATCACTGTAATTAGCTAAAACATTACTAATCTGTTCAATCCCGTCTTCATGACTATTTAGTATAAATACTTGCGTATCAGCACCGACATTTTCAACCAAAGCCTGATAGTTTTGGACTTGGCTATCAATAAATAGGATATTTTTACTGGTGACGTTATTGCTTTTCATGGTAGACCCCTGATTTTGAAGTTATATAAGTTAACTATGGAAGACTAATACAATTGTCATCAAACCTGGAACAAGAACCCCACCCCCAACCCCCTCCAGTATCAAAAGCTTATCCTTTTCTTCCCCCCGCTGCGGGGCCCGCTGCGGGGGGATTTAGGGGGGTGCGATGAGGGGGCTAGGATGTACCTTATATGATTGGAAATCGCTGTAATTACTTATTTTTGATCTTTGTATCCCTGATGGAGCAAGGAAGTCAGGCAAATCAGATATCAGTAAGTAGTGAGACAGAATTAATTACACAATGTCATTGCGTTAGCGTTGCGTGACTTTAGCCATGTGGAACGAAGTGAAATGAAGCAATTCCAAGGGTTGTGATTGCTTCCCTTCGCTCGCAATGACTGTAAATATTTTTGTCTAATTACTTAATCCGTTTATTCGCCAGATTTGCGCGGTCTGATGCACCCTATTGATGTACCAGTTGCGTAAGTTATGATGGAAAGAAAATACCAATTTATAAATAAGTCCGTATCCATATGTATGCCAGTTATTGAACTGGCACAACCTTCAAATGTAATGTGATGTAGGTCAGTGTGGGCTTCTCAGTGACTTCTCTAGGAGGACATTAAGAGGGTGTTTGAAAAGTATTAGAGAAATCCACAAAAAAGATGATCCTAGTGCTTACGCATTGACAAAGTTTTCTAAATATGTAATGTAGATTTTATCTCTTGTAGGGTGCGTCAGACCCAATAATTTGGTAAAAAACAGATTTCCTATATCTGACGCACCCTACTCAATATGTAATGTGGATTTTATCTCTTGTAGGGTGCGTCAGACCCAATAATTTAGTGAGGGACTTCCAAGAAATAAATTATCCTGATTAACCAACCACGGAGGCGCAGAGGACACAGAGGAATAAGGGTTTGAGAGATTTTTGCGTTAGGTGGTTTATCGGTTGTCAAGAGATTGCTTCCTTTCACTCGCAATGACAACTCATGCAGCACAGGTTTATTAGAGACTTCCAATCAAAAAAATATCCCAAAATTTCTTGTGGTGCGGGACGAATTGCCCGCTAATCATCAAGGACAGGCATCCTGCCTATCCCACAAAATTGGGTAATTTATTTTTTGGTGTTCCCTAAGTATCTGAGCAAAATTAATTCAACATTTTTGGAACAAACAAAAATCTCTAAGAGGGTGTTTGAAAAGTTATGGTTGATGTATCAAATATTTTTTACCCCACCCTAACCCTCCCCTTGTAAAGGGGAGGGAACTGGATTTTTATTGTTTCCCCCCTTTACAAGGGGGGACTAAGGGGGGTAGCAATGTGATGAAAATTACGGAATACCACTTTTCAAACATCCTCTAAGTAGTGAGACAGAATTAATTACACAATGTCATTGCAAATGGAACGAAGTGAAATGAAGCAATTCCAATGGTTGTGATTGCTTCTCTTCCCTCGCAATGACTGTAAATATTTTTGTCCAATTACTTACCTATTCCCTTTTTAACAAAGAAATTGCTATTGGTAAAATCCGATGCTCTTGGATTTGAATTCTCGCGTGTAGTGTTTCTGATGTATCATCTGGTAAAACGGGAACAGCCGCTTGAATTAAAATCTCGCCACTGTCAACTTCTAAAGAAACAAGATGTACAGTACAGCCAGTAATTTTGACTTTAGCGACTAAAGCTTGTTCTACAGCTTGCACGCCCTTAAAACTCGGTAATAAACTGGGATGAATATTAATCATGCGATTAGGAAAAGCGTCAATTAAAACTTGTGTGACTAATCGCATCCATCCCGCCATAATCACGAATTGTACATCATACTGCTGTAATGTTTGGGCAACTTTATGATCAAATTTTTGACGATTTTTGTAGTCTCGATGATTTAACAATACAGATTCTACACCCCAATTTTTAGCCCTAACTGCTGCTTTTGCATCAGGATTGTTGTAAATTAGAACTTGAATTTGGGCGTTAATTTTACCATCGGCAATAGCTTGGGCAATTACTTCAAAATTACTACCATTGCCAGAAGCCATAATTCCTAGTTTCAAAGGCTGATTCGAGGAAACTTGGTGATGATAAATATCGGGATAAATGAGACTGTCAGTAGTATTTATTGGGGAATCGTAAATCATAGACAATAATTATTTTAACAAAATTTTTGAAGGTCGAGAGTTTCAGATCCCCGACTTCTCTAAGAAGTCGGGGATCTTGTTAATAATCATCTAAATCAAATTAATCAAACAAATCATAGTTCAGACGTTTTTCTGATTTATTAATCAAACAAATCATAGTTCAGACGTTATTTTAAAATTCTCGTCTTAAAAAGATAAGAATGGCGATCGCTAACAACATAAAACTATAAAGCAAACCATATCCCGCATTGGTAACTAATGTGATTGGATCAGGTAGTGCTTGCAAACCGTAAACAGCATCATTCTTTAAATCTAATCTAGATAAATCTGGCAAAATTAGATATAAACTTTGGGTAATGCGTTCCATACCAGGATTCTGACTTAATTTACCTAATGCCACTAAATCTTGAGTAACATTCCCCATTAAATACACTGCAAATGTTAGGGCTGTGGCTATCAGTGAACTGGTAAAAACGCCTAAAGTAATGGCTACGGCAGTAATTAAACATAATTGAAAAAAGATGAATAGCGTAGCCAGAAAAATGCTAGTAACCGGATAGGATACTTGACCAAGTTGTAAGAATCCTAAATAAATTATTGTCATTGCAGTAATTAGGACACCGATAACTGCTGATAACCCTAAATATTTACTGGCAATAAATTCACTGCGGCTGATGGGTTTGGCAATTAATACTAAAATAGTCCGTTTTTCAATTTCTTTGTTAACTAATCCTGTGCCGATAAATATAGCGACAATTAAACCAACGACGTTCATGGTTGCCAAACCAAAGTCTAAAAAGATTTTATCAAAAGCAGTGACAGTAAATTCGGGAATGGCACGGAAGGCAATACCCAGGATAATGGCATAAAAACCGATGATGTACAGGATGCGATCGCGGATCACTTCCTGAAATACATTCTTAGCCATGACGACAGTTCTCATTACATTCATAGTAATTGCTTGTTCCTTCCTTATTGTTGTGCTGGTGGAGAACCCATGATAAATTTACTTGTGCGATCGCAAGTTAGACGGGCAAAGGTATTTTTATTATCTGTTTGTTTACCAGAGTTAGATGGTTCTATCAAACAAGATTTTTTCCAGTAATATCCTTGAGAGTTGGCACTAGGTCCAGCCCAAATTGTCAAAATATCTAGCCTATATCCAGACTTGATATTGACGACACGGGGTTCAACTCGCCATAGTAGTCTTTCTTGGGATTTACCTAAATTACTATTAATCGTTCTTCTTCCCAAGTTGCCTAGTTGCTGATTAGCTTCTAGTAACCATTTTTCTACTTCACCCCAAGGTTTATTGGCAAGTTGTTGATTAATTAAGGGTTGCAGTTTATTTAAGATCAAATCACCAGTTTTTGGCTTTCGTGATTGTGGTTCTAATCTAATCACAAAAGCACTTTTCTGAAAATTATCTGCTCGTAAACTGGGATATTCTTTTAACCATTTATCTATCACAAAGTAAAACTGAAACCAACAACTAATTAGCATACACCAAGCTAATAAAACTACAACTTTTTGACGATCTTGCAATTTAGGAAGTTTCGCATTTGGCAATCTCCCACCGTTGCCTTCAAAGAAGTTAGGTATGGCTGTAACTAGGGCGGCTATTGTCGGCCAAATGACTATAGTATTAAATGTTAATCCACTCTCCTGGTATCCAAAGGCAAAGACGCTCACTAAAAAGCCTGTGATTACTGCCCCAACTGGCATAAAAGTTCCGGGAATTCTTAAAGGATCGTCCGTAGTATACCAAGTTGTTCCTGCTAATAAAAATAACCAACCACAAAAGGCAATAATATCCTTAATATACCCTACGGCAAAATATGATATTCCCCAAGAAAAAACACTCAAATAGATAAATGTTTGCCATGAGTATGCTTTGGCTGGTGTCAGAAATTTTTGCACTCCTGCAAATAAATCCTGAATATATTTAAATATGCCACCTATTTCCTTCAATAAAAAGTTCATGAGATTACCTCTAATTAATGCAATGATGAATATTGATCATTTTACCGAGAGCGAATTAATATGATAAAGGTTATGGCACTGTAACTGAGTGAATTTGCTATTAATGTTGCCGTGATTAAATTAGTATTCTGCAACTTAACTATATTCATATAACTAGCTCTTTGTTGTGAAGAACTGATTTCTGGCTGGGTGTTTTTTCCGCCTTCACCCATAAAAATGATGAGGATCTTCATCAATAAAAATTTAACTAAGAAAGTCGCTATGAAAATAGTAAATGATAATAAAATTATCATTGTACTAATGCTAGAAGCTTTAATCTTATTGAAAAATACATAATTAATCAATTCGGCTTTGATCGGGATAGGTAACATTGGTTCGACTGTGAAAAACACAATCCAGCCAATGACACTCGAAAAAACATTTAAGGCAATGGCATAAAAAATGCTGGTTCTTTTATCAAACTTTAACCATTTATGAAGAACATAGGCTTCTACAGAAATGGCAGTTAGTAAGAATAATATTTCAAAAAATATCGCCCCAATAGGCAAGATTATGGGTAGTGATAATTCATCAGACATAATGGTAACAACAAGAAGATTTTAGGAGTTAGTTAGATCCCCGACTTCTTGAAGAAGTCGGGGATCTGGGGATTACGTTTTTTTTGACTTAGTTGTACAGAGTATAACTGAAAGAATACGGATAAGTAGTGAGACAGAATTAATTACACAATGTCATTGCCAATGGAACGAAGTGAAATGAAGCAATTCCAAGGGTTGTGATTGCTTCCCTTCGCTCGCAATGACTGTAAATATTTTTGTCCAATTACTTAATCGGCAATTATCTCATTGTTCTGACATTTATGATCCGAGTGTGACAGGATATTTAGATTGATTTTATTAATACATCTATCAAGCTTGAATACGCAAAGATACAAACCGCCCACCGCAGGGCGGAAATCAAAAGTCAAAAGTCAAAAATCAAAAGTCAAAACCAAGACAGGATAGGCCTTTTAATGATTTGGGATAGTTGATTTATTTATGCCCTGCCGCACTAGATTCTAGTTTCGTTAAGATAGAGAATTGCTACTTTATAGCTTTTCAAAAGATGACAAGGAACGGTATCGGTATTCGGACAGCGCAAGTCCGTTCTGAGCGGCTTACGGGTCAAATTCACGTCTATGATGGTATTGGGAAAGGTAAGTCCCAAGCGGCTTTAGGGGTGGTTTTGCGCTCTATTGGGTTGGGAATCAATACACCTAGTGATTCTAGCCGGGTTTTATTGTTGCGGTTTTTGAAAGGGCCAGAACGGGATTATGATGAGGATGGAGCGATCGCTGCATTACAGCGCGGGTTTCCCCATTTAATTGATCAGGTTCGCACCGGGAGAGCCGAATTTTTTGGTCATGATCAAATTACAGCTTTTGATCGAACAGAGGCTGCAAGGGGTTGGGATGTAGCCAAAGGGGCGATCGCTTCGGGGTTGTATTCAGTAGTTGTCCTGGATGAAATTAACCCGGTTTTGGATTTGGGTTTGCTGTCAGTGGATGAGGTAGTCAATACTTTAAAATCTAAACCCCAAGAACTGGAAATCATTACGACTGGACGCGCAGCACCGCCACAATTATTGGATATTGCGGATTTGCATTCGGAAATGAAACCCCATCACCACCCCACAGCCGCAGAACTTTTCATTGAAGGCATTGAAATTTATACAGGGGCAGGTAAGGGTAAATCTACCAGTGCTTTAGGTAAAGCTTTGCAAGCAATTGGTAGAGGCATCAATCATCCTGGTTCTACCCGTGTATTAATTATGCAGTGGCTCAAAGGTGGTAGTGGTTATACTGAAGACGCAGCGATCGCCGCCTTACAACAATCCTATCCAGAAATTGTAGATCATCAACGTTGTGGACGGGATGCCATTGTTTGGCGAAATTCTCGTCAAGATTTAGACTATATAGAAGCGGAAAGAGGTTGGGAAATTGCCAAAATTGCGATCGCCTCTGGTGTCTATAAAACGATTATTCTCGATGAACTCAATCCCACCGTTGACTTAGAATTGTTACCTGTTGATCCCATTGTTCAAGCCCTTTTACGCAAACCTCGTGATACAGAAGTAATCATCACCGGGCGCTGTCAAAACCAACCCGCTTATTTTGATTTAGCTAGTATTCACTCTGAAGTTTACTGTCATAAACACTATGCAAATCAAGGCGTAGAATTGAAGCGCGGAGTTGATTTCTAAATATATGGGCGGGGTTTTCCCGTCCTCATTCTTCTATTGCCTATTCCCTATTGCCTATTCCCTATTCCCTGCTATTGTAAATTTACAAAATGAAATAAATATCTGTATTCTCAAGCAACCCCAAATATCCTATACTGAATCTTACCTACGAATAACTAAACCCCCATCTCTGTACTTCTGAAATCCCTGAAAATTATGGCGATTATCTCCTCCAAAAAACAGCCTCCAGAACCCAACGGAGAACCCAAACAGCAACGGGAATCAGCCAAAGTACCACCCGCAGAAAATCTGTTGCAATCAGAAGCAGCCATTAATGAACAAGGGAAACCAGAAGAAAGTATTCGTCCCCAACGCTTTGCTGATTACATCGGACAAAAGGATTTAAAAGATGTCTTAGATATAGCCATTAAAGCCGCTAAATCTCGGAATGAAGTCATGGATCATTTGCTATTGTATGGACCACCAGGGCTAGGTAAAACCACAATGGCCATGATTTTAGCCTCGGAAATGGGGGTGAGTTGCAAAATTACCAGCGCCCCAGCTTTAGAACGACCACGAGATATCGTAGGGTTATTGGTGAACCTGAAACCAGGAGATGTGTTATTTATAGATGAAATTCATCGGTTATCACGGATGACAGAGGAAATTCTCTATCCAGCAATGGAAGATTGTCGCTTAGATATCACTGTAGGTAAAGGTTCTAGCGCCAGAATTAGAAGTATACCATTGTCTAAGTTTACCTTAGTCGGGGCAACAACCCGCGTCGGAGCTTTAACTTCCCCATTGCGCGATCGCTTTGGCTTAATTCAAAAGTTGCGTTTTTATGAAGTTTCCGAACTTACTCAAATTGTGATTCGCACCGCCGAATTATTACAAACTTCAGTTAATTTGGACGGAGCGACAGAAATAGCCAAACGTTCACGGGGAACACCAAGAATAGCTAATAGATTACTAAAGAGAGTCCGTGATTATGCGGAAGTAAAATCTTTTGTAGAAATAAATGCAACTGTAGCAGCGGAAGCATTACAACTATTCCAAGTTGATCCTTGCGGTTTAGATTGGACAGATAGAAAAATGCTCAGTGTGATTATTGAAAACTTTAATGGTGGTCCAGTCGGCTTAGAAACTATCGCTGCTACCACTGGGGAAGACACCCAAACCATTGAAGAAGTTTATGAACCATATTTAATGCAAATAGGTTATTTAAGTCGGACACCCAGAGGGAGAATCGCCACTAAAGCCGCCTATCAACACATGGGTTTTAAGCCACCTAATGAGCAGTTATCATTACTGTAGACTAGATCCCCGACTTCTTAAAGAAGTCGGGGATCTTAAAAGAAGTCGGGGATCTAAATGAAAGATATAAAAATACTAATTTAGTCTAAACTCCAGTGGCTACTAGCTGTTGATTAGTAACAGGAGCAAAAATATCTTCGTAACTTGGGAAAACTTCAAATACTGAATCAAGCTGGGTAAGTTCCAAAATCAACTTAACTGGAGCTTTGACATTGCAAAGAACTAACCTACAACCACTTTGACGCGCTGAAGTAAGTCCTTTAACAAGAGGGACTAATCCAGAACTATCCATAAAATCTACTTCTGATAAATCTATAACCCAGAGTTGGTGATGCTGAGGTTTAATTGCAGCCATCTGTTCGCTCAAGATAGTACCACTATCTAGGTCTATACTACCCTGGGGTTTGAACAAAATCACTTGTCGTTCTTGTGTAAGAGTCATAAATTTAACCAAGTATTTAAAACGCAAAAGAAGGGGCAAACTGACATCCATACTGTTTATAATTCAACCGCATTATGACTGTTTTCGCAAAGTTTCTGAGAATTAACAGCAGCGCAGTTGAAAAAGGCTTTTTCAGTATTTATGCCGTATAATTTGTTGATATGTCTTTCTAGTATAAGCATAAATTACCGCCAATTTCGGTAACGAACTTATCATTATCTAAATTATCTATAGCAAATCCGGCTTGATTGGTCATTGGTCATTGGTCATTGGTCAGTTGTCATTGGTGAAAACCATTCTTCTTCCTCCCCCCACTTCCCCTACTTCCCCCACTTCCCCCACTTCCCCTA
>NZ_VIKX01000179.1 GCF_009711935.1 Dolichospermum sp. UHCC 0259
CTCCTATCCCTGTTACTTCCTAATTCCTTTTTAGTGGGGGAGTGTGAACAGTTACGTCACACAAGCGCCTAAGACACCAACTCCTAAAAGCACTGTTAAGGCATAGGATTGAGTTTGTCCAGTGTTGCTATATTTCAAGCCTTCACCACCTAAGAGAGAGAATAAACCCACAAAGTTGACGATACCATCTACTACAAATCTGTCCAGCATATCGGCAAATTTAGAGAGTTGGGCAACGCCGAAAATAATGGTAATTTTGTACAATTTAGGGGTGTAAAAGTCGTAAGCAAATAAGTCTTGTAAACCTTGCCAGGGTAAACGAATTGGTTTAGGAATGTTACCTAAATAGATGATGCTGCTAATACTGCAACCAAAAATACTTGACCAAATTAATAGGAGGGCGACATCTTTATTTAAAGTTGCCCAGTCGGGAAGTAATGATAAACTTTGCAACACTAAAGGTAGATGTAAAACAAAGCCACACAAAATCATCATTGGTAAAACCATTAACCAAATAGCTTCAGGAGAACGTTCACTCATTTGTTTGGGTTTACCACCAAAAATTAAACCAAATTCTCTAGTTAAACTAAATGCAGTTAGGGCATTAACAACAATTATTATGGCGACTAAAATCGGGTGTGTTCCCCATAAACCATCAGCTAATTTGAATAAAGCCCAAAAACTACCTAAAGGGGGAAAACCGATTAAACCCAATGTGCCGATAATAAAGGCTAAACCGGACATGGGACGACGTGACCATAATCCACCTAATTGGGTAACGTCTTGGGTGACACTGTTCCAAACGATTCCGCCGGTACTCATGACTAATAATGCAGCGGAGAGGGCATGGGTGATGACTAATAGTAATGCTGCTTCATTTTGCTGTGTGCCTACGGCAATAAATACCAAGCCCATGTAAACACTGACAGAATAGGATAAACAGCGTTTGATGTCAATTTGAGCGATCGCAATTAATGAACCACCAATCGCTGTCACTGCCCCAATAGCCACTATCGTCGCAGATGCCACAGGGGATAAACTAAACACAGGTTGCAATTTAATCAGCACCCATGCACCACTGGCAACCACCACCGAACTCCGCAAAATTGTACTGGGAACAGGACCCTCCATTGCCTCATCTAACCACAAATGCAAGGGAAACTGGGCGCATTTACCCATTGGACCGGCAATTAACCCCAAGCATACTAAGGTAATAATTGTCGGGTCAACATTGGCAGTGGCCGCCCATGCAGTTAACTCCGTATAATTCCAAGTTCCTGAAAGTGTCCAAAGTCCCAAGACACCCATTAATAAAAACAAGTCTCCTACCCGTTTAGTTAAAAAAGCATCACGCGCCCCGGTGACTACCAAGGGTTGACTAAACCACAAACCTACTAATAGGTAAGTTCCCAAGGTGAGGATTTCCAGAATTACATAACTGAAAAATAAATCGTTACACAAAACCAAGGCACAAAGACCCGCTTCAAATAATCCCAATAAGGAAAAAAAGCGTCCCCAACCCCAGTCCATTTCCATGTAACCAATGGCGTATATCTGCGCCAGCAAATTCAAGCCGGTAATAATAATTAACGCGCCCACACTGACGGAAGAAATTTCTAAATTAATGGTGAGGTTTAAACCTGCTGTAGATAGCCAAGGAATAAATACTTCTTGGGCTGGATGATTCCAAGTAGCAAAAAAGGCAAAAACAGCATGGGAAAAGGCGAACAAGGTCATCACCACGTTGACATATCCCGCCGGTCGAGGACCAGTTTTGCGAATGATTCCCGGCGACCAAGGTATGGCTAAAAGCCCACCTATCAAAGCATAAACTGGAATTAGCCAAACACTGTCTACTAAATACTGAGCCATTCAATTACCTCTATAGTTTGCAGCAAAAATTAAAGAAAATACAGCAACTAGCGTTGATCCCTGTGAATCTAGCTGTGATGGATAATGAAAATTTATCTTTATTTAATATTGTTAGAAATAGCTTACCTTTATCTGTGCCAAAAAGGAATTATTTAATTAAACAAATTCACGATATTTTCTGTAAAAAATTCTTATATTTCAATAGATTGAATTATTGAATGGCAACTATTATTTTTAATCTATGGATTGTATTTTCCCGTAGTATAGGGGCGGGATTTTCCAGCCCCTTTAAATTCACACTTTAGCAATTATGTCAAGGTGCAAATCGAGTAAATTATTTTCGGCAATGATCACAGGTGGGCTGACTTGGCTAATAGGCGCTGGTTTCATATCCCGGTAATCAATAATTTGGACAACAATTAGGTAAGCGATCGCTAGAAGGATAGAAAATACACCCGTAACAATCGCAACTATCTGAGAACGATTCATAAGTATTTCCCCTGATGGAATAACGAAATAGTCTTTAAATTTGAAATAAGAACTTTCCTAATTATTTTACGCCCAAAATTTCAGATATCGCTTGCATAATATCCAGATAAAAGTTACCTTTAACAGCCCGAAATAACTCAAATTTAGATTCAGGTGCGCCAAAAAATGGACGCAGAAACCATCCTAGCTGAATTCCCACAAAAGCATAAAGTAGTAACCAGGATTGTAAAATGGTAGTGCGGGTTTTTTTACCCACTTCATCTTGTTGGGAAAGTAACTGCATTCCTTCATACAGAAACTTCACACCAAAAGTTCCCGTAATTCCAAAAATTAAGACATTCAACAGTTTAAAAAATTGGTAAGAATCGGGGGCTGTAATCATGAAAAATAGCGTTACTGGTGCTAAACTAAACAATAAAACGCTAATCACTGATACTGCGGTAAGTAAGACCACAAAATGTTGTTTAAAGCTGCTACGAGAACCAAATAAAACATTAAAAAAGAACAACGTAGGAAAGCATATTATTAACGTTAATAAATAAAATGCTGGGAGTTTAATCGCACTTGATAATGCTTGCCCAAAACTGTGAGAAGCACCGATAATTACACCATAAATTGCAAAGAATATAGAACTGGTAACAAACAGTGAACTGATTTTGCTTTCTAGTCTAACCTCTTGGCGAATTTCTTCTAAGAAATTTTGCCTATCTCTTAGTAAACTCAATAAAACCCCAAAGTGTTTCTTAACATCAGCTTGTTTTTCCAACATATTAACGAATTCCTAATAAATAACCTAGCGATTGAATAACACTTAAATAAAAGTTTCCTTCTCTTTCTCTAAATAGCTGAAAAACAGAATCTGGTGTTCCAAAAAAAGGTCGCAGAGTCCACCCCAATTGACTACCAACAAAAGCATAAAGTAATAACCACGATTGAATAATCTTTTTACGGGTCTTACTACTTTCATCGTCTTGTTCTAAAACTATGGTGGTAGCATTATATAAAGAAGAAATACCAATAAATCCAGTTAAAGAAAAGATAATAACATTTAACAAAATTAGAAATTGGTAATTATTAGTTGTAATTAAGAAAAACAAAGTAATTGGGGCAAAACTAAGTAGGTGAACAAAATAAAAATGAGGGGTATTGCGTTTTATAAAATGGCTGAAACTCAATCAGAATATCGCATTGAGACAACTTTACATACCGTTACATACCTTTAAATTTTCCTGTTGACCTACTTAAATAAAAGTACGCTGGTGACAGAAACCGCAGTTAGCACCAAGGCAAAATGTTGAGCAAAAGTTCGTTTTGAACCAAAAATAACATTAGCAAAAAATAATGTTGGCAAACAAATTAGTAAGGTAATTAGATAAAGTGCCGGTAGTTTGACAGCAGAAGATAAAGCTTGCATCCAACTATGATATGCACCAATAATTCCGCCATACATTGCTAAAAATAGAGAACTACAAACTAATAAAGAAATGATTTTACTAGGTAATCTAATACCTTGGCGAATCTCTTCTAAAAAGCCTTGACGTTCTCGCAGTAACCCAATTAGCACCGCAAAGTATTTTACCCTGATAGAATTGCGTTCAATCATCTTATCCTCAGATATTATTCATGATAATCATTGCCAGAACCAAACCGCCATTTATCTATTAACCGATGCCAATAATATTGTTGTTGAATAGATAAATTATTAACTAAAAATTCTATCACTGGAGTTACAAAAAATAACCCATTATAAACACATAAGTTAATATAATGTAACATCCAATCCAACAAACTCAATACACCGACTTGGGGAATAATTTTTGCAACCAACAAAGGATGAGATAAACCCGTTTTTAACAATGTTTGTGTCAACGCCCCAAACTGAACAATATCTTGTAAAAAAGGTTTTAACACAGGTATTCCTAAATGCTGCATTTGGACAAATACAGCGGAGAGTAATTGGTTAATTTGATTTGGATCAATTTTCTGATTTACACCTACACTCATGGCTTTTTGAAATAACCAAGTTACACTTAAACTTGGTTGATATGGTTGGAGAATTGCTAAAGATTGGGCAGATAATTGATCAGTTTTTAGTGCCTCTTCAATTCCCAAAGTTAGCCTTTGTAAATGACGTACCATAGCCCCAAAACCACCAAAACTTAAAGGTGATTGATTACCGCTGCTATCTCCCACAGGTAAAATCCGATTCCAAAGAGTTTGCAGAGGACTTTGACGATAACTAGGAAAGAAACCAAATAACGCCCGTTGAAAATTTAGGCGATTAATTTCCACACCTTGATATTCTGGTAACAGGCGTAAATATTCATCAAATAAAGTTTCCAAACTCAATCTTTGTGCATCTGCATCCATATAAGTGAATAAATATGTAGTTCTACCATCCTTAGCTGGAAAAGCTTCCCAAAAATACTGACATTGATTTTCCAAAGCTGTAAAAGATAACAACAAGTCACCGGAGTTGTTTTCCGCAAATCCTTTTGCACAAGTTCCCACAACTAAACAAAGTGCATCTGGTTTTTTCCCTTGACGCGCTTGTTGGCTAATTGGAGAAATATTTCCCATAGCATCTAGTAATAATTTTGCAGTAAATTGATTATTAACTATGACTCCATTTGGGTGAACCACAATATGCTTAAATGGTGTATTTTCAAATAATTTTCCTCCCATATTCAGAAAACGGTTTTTTAACGTTTCCAGAAGATAAATAGGATTAACACCAATATTTAAAACGTCTTCTACCCATACTTCTGTACCACCGTGAAATTTAACCCTGGCGGGATTATATTCTGTGACAATAGCTTGTGTTAATTCGGCTGCTGTCAGTAATTCCAATTCCCGAAACACTTCTAACTCTTTGCGAGAAATATTCCATTCCTGTTCTCTTCCCCGTAAAATTCCCCTTTCTAACAACGCTACCCGCACACCCCGCACAGCTAAAGCAGAAGCGATTAAAATTCCCAAAGTTCCACCGCAGATAATGACATCGAATTCTACAGAGTCTAAATTTTCGGGATTTTCTATAACTACGTTGGGTATGGGTGCGTTATCTGTTCTTAGGGATGCTAATATACGGTCAGAACGTCGTAAACCACCTAAAACATCGCCTGGGAGTTGGGAAAGAATTTCTTCAGTTAGTGACATAATTGTTAATTTAAGCTAGAAATGTTGAATTACGTAACAAAACTTTACATATCGAGATAAGTACGTGGGTGGAGAAAAATCAAAATATATTTCGTTTTGTGAAATGGCTAAAACTCAGCCACAATAACGCATCAAGGTTAATTTATATATCGTTACACATTTTGGTTTTATTGTGATCACCTACTTAATATCTTTAATTATTGGTTACTATCTAGTTTAGTTGAGCAAGTAAAAAAATGATTCTGACGATAAAATAGTTAAAGAAATAGTAACCACTATACTCAAAACATCACGTTTTTCTGATGTACTGCTTATGTGCATATCATTGATACTTGAAAAGTTAAATTATTAAATTTTATTTAGAAAATGTTTCAAAAGATACAAAAATTGTTACACTTAAATACATAATTAGAGATTAAATTTAAATTGCATAAAATCACATGAAATTACGAGCAATATCAGACTTCAAAAATCAAATTATTCATAGTGATAATCTATCTATACTCAAACAAATAGAAAATGATACTTTTGATTTAATCATTACTTCACCACCATATTTTCAGCAACGTAATTATGGAAATGGTGATTTAGGCATAGGTAATGAAACAACTGAATCAGAATATTTAAAAAATATCCTCACAATTTTTGGAGAATGTGTGCGCGTTTTGAAAAAAACTGGACTAATAGTTTTTAACTTAGGAGATAAATATATTAACGGGAGTTTATCTCTAATTCCTTATAAATTTGCAATTCAAGCCACCCAAAACCAAAATATTTTTCTTATTAATCAAATTACATGGTCAAAACTCAATCCGACACCACGTCAAGATAAAAGGAAATTAATACAAGCGACAGAACCTTTTTTCATATTTGCTAAATCAAAAGATTATTATTTTAATTTAGATAATTATTTACAACACTTAGATAACTTCAACAAAAGCGTTAAAAGTAAACCATCTGATAAATTAGGTAAAAAATATCTGGAATTAATCAAAAATTCTGATTTAAGTGAAGAACAAAAAAATAATGCTATCAAATCATTAAATCAAGCTATTTCAGCGGTACACAAGGGAGAAATTGAAGGATTTAGAATGAAAATTCATGGTGTACATAAATTAGCCTATGGTGGACAAGATGGAGGAAGAAATAATCAAATTAAGAATAATGGGTTTACTATTATTAGAATTTTGGGAAACACGATGAAAAAAGACATCATTGAAAGTCCCGTAGAGATTACAAAAAATAATCATCATCCAGCAGTTTATCCCATGTATATTATTCAAGAATTGATTAAATTATTAACTCAAGAAGGTGATTTTGTCCTTGATCCTTTTTGTGGTAGTGGTACAACTTGTATAGCAGCTAGAAATTTACATAGAAATTATTTAGGAATAGAAATCAATCCTGATTATGTAAATTTAGCTAATAACCGTATGGAAGAATCTGATTCTCAGCAACAGGAGTTATTTATATGAAAAATAAAAATAAATATAGTCAAGAAATTGCCGCATTAGAGAAATGCTATCAGCAAGCACTTGAATTAGTTAAAAATCAATCATTTACAGAATTTGATCAAGAAATAAGAAATTGTGTAGATATTTTTATTCAAAAAATAGAAACCGATAAATCTTTAATTCAGGTAATTATTACCAGTTTACTCAAGAAAATAATTAAACCAGAGCAAGATATCAGATTACATCAAAAGAAATTTCCGGCTCTTGCGTCCCTTTTATGGAGAATTAATACTAAAGTGCCAGTTTAATAAACTACGTAATCTAAAATTACTAAAGTTACGAAATCCATATCCAAGTCTTTTGATTAATTTGAGTTTATTATTAATTCCTTCTACAGTA